>CABPZV010000001.1 GCA_902462015.1 uncultured Eubacteriales bacterium
CCGCAGGAAGACATCGGGGAACTAATGGTTTTCCGTCAAAAAAAATATTAAATGAAAGAAGTACAAAGGCTCCTAAAAATGTAAAACCGTTTTTAAGTGTCCGTTTTATAAAGCGTGACTTGTCGGTAAGAATATTCTCCTCGTAATCGGTTTTCATGTTATTAAAAAAAACAGAGTCTGTTTTTAAAATATTATAGCAGCCTGCAAGCCTTATAATCCAGATTATACCGGCAATTAGCTGTATAACTGCCGATATTATCAAAACGATTCCTATATATGGTTCGAGAATATAACCTGCACCTTCTTCTATATACAAGTAGGTCAGCTGAGGCAGAAGAGTAAGGATATTCCTAGCTATAATAAATACCATGGTTTCCTTGCAGGCTTTTTGAAGGCTTGAAACCGACTTGATTCCGTCATATTTTGTGCTTAAAATCATTGCCCCGTTCTTAAAGGAGTTAATTGCGGGTATGAAGAAAATTAACTCTATAATTGTGAATACAAAAGTGAATACAAGAAAAAATCCGCTATCTGTGGAATAAAAGCTCAGCCATATGAAGCTGAACAGTTTTGCAAGCTCTGTCCAGAACAGTTTTGCAATACCGCGCCGCGCAGTATATATATCTGAAGAAAGATCGCTTATTTTTGTAATTGCAAACCAAACTATACCAAGACCAATAAAGTCCGGAATTATATCGATAATGTTTATATTCGGATTTGCTAAAAACAGCATTCCGATAAAGAATAACTTAAGATTCATGGCATTATCTTCTTTCTTTACTTATATTATATGCAAATATGTTTCTTATGAAAGACTTTGATGTGCATTAGTATTAAAAACCGGCTGGATTACAAAATCAGTAAAACAGCCGGATCAGTGTTCAGTGCAAATTCAAAAAGGGCTTGCCCTATCAAATGGCGTGGCAACCATTCCGGTGGGAGATTGTATCTCCTACTGAATGGTGAAATGTCCCCCGCTGCCTTAGAGACTACCGCCTTATATGCGGGACATTTTGCTTAAGTTATATAAAATCATTCGTTTTCCGATTGGTTTGCACCGCAGCATTTTTTGTATTTTTTGCCGCTGCCGCATGGACAGGGATCGTTTCTTCCTACTTTTTTTGCTCGTTCCGCTTCCATCTGTGCTCTTGTCATCTGAGATGACGGAGGCTTTATCACCGGTCCGGACGGCTTTGCTCCTATAGCCGGTTTACGTACCTGAGCAGGGCGGGGCTGTGGGGGTCTACGCTGTGTATTACCTTCAAAACCTTCTCCGGTAACATGGGCTACTTCCTCGCGTTTTATCTCGACATGAGGTCTTGGCAGCACGGAGAGAACTCCCCTGACAGTATCTGCGCGAATCATTTCGCTCATTTCGTCGAACATATCAGCTCCCTGAATCCTATATTGATTAATAGGATCTCTCTGGGCATATGCCTGCAGACCTATGCTTTCTTTCAGGTCATCCATATTTTCAAGGTGATCCATCCACTTGAGGTCTACGTTGCGGAGCAGAATGATTCTTTCAATTTCACGCATTTGTTCTGCGCCGAATATATCGTCCTTTGATTTATATATTTTTAACGCCTTTTCTGTCAGCTCCTCTATTAGTTTTTCAGGAGTCAGCGATTTTAATTCGTCTTCTGAGTAATGGAAATCGTCTGCTGTGCAGAGAAATCCGAACAGCATAGTTCTCAGATCATCAAATTTCCATTCGGCTTGATCTTCAGAACCGGTGCAGGAATTGACTGCGCTTTCGATAAAGCCGCGGATCATGCTCTCGATTTTTTCATGGAGATCGATTCCGTCAAGAACTTCTCTGCGCTGCTTGTATATTACAGTTCTC
Source organism: uncultured Eubacteriales bacterium (assembly GCA_902462015.1). Classification (GTDB taxonomy): domain Bacteria; phylum Bacillota; class Clostridia; order Oscillospirales; family CAG-272; genus UMGS911. The sequence continues at coordinate 1,847 of CABPZV010000001.1, forward strand.
TGCTGATTCATAACGTCGTCGTATGTCAGGACGTTTTTACGGCGCTGGAAGTTGTTTTCCTCGATTTGCTTCTGTGCCCTTTCGATTGAATTTGAGAGTATCTTAGCTTCAATCGGAGTATCGTCGTCCAAGCCGAGCCGGTCGACGACAGAGGCTACGCGGTCGCTTCCGAACAGTCGCATAAGATCGTCGTCAAGGGCAAGGAAGAATCTTGATTCGCCGGGATCACCCTGACGTCCTGAACGTCCGCGCAGCTGATTGTCGATCCGGCGGCTTTCATGCCTTTCGGTTCCGACAATAAATAGTCCCCCGGATTCACAAACCTGTTTTGCAAGAGGTTCAATCTCAGTTTTGTATTTTGAATACAGCTCTTTATACACCTCTCTTGCCGCAAGAACTTCCTCCGGAACGGATACGGAAGATCCGACAGCCTGTCCTATTATATCTTCTTCATAACCCTGTTTTCTCATTTCCTGCTTTGCGAGAAACTCAGGATTTCCTCCGAGCAGAATGTCCGTTCCGCGTCCGGCCATGTTCGTTGCTATTGTAACTGTACCTACCCGGCCTGCCTGCGCGACAATTTCAGCTTCTTTTTCGTGGTATTTTGCATTGAGGACAGTATGCTCAATACCTTCGAGCTTCAGACGTTTGGATAGAAATTCTGATTTTTCGACTGATACGGTACCCACGAGAACAGGTTGTCCCTTTTCATGACATTTTCTTATCTGTTCGACAATAGCGTCATATTTTCCCTTTTGATTTTTATACACTACATCCGAATGATCTTTTCGTATCATGGGCTTATTTGTAGGAATTACAACTACATCAAGTCCATATATTTCACGGAATTCAACTTCCTCAGTAAGTGCCGTACCAGTCATACCTGACAGCTTTTTATACATGCGGAAATAATTTTGGAAGGTAATCGTTGCAAGAGTTTTGTTTTCTTTCTGAATTTTAACATGCTCTTTGGCTTCGATTGCCTGATGAAGACCGTCTGAGAAACGTCGGCCGTGCATAATACGGCCTGTAAAAGAGTCGATTATAAGGACGCTGTCGTCTTTTACAAGATAATCAACATCGTTTTGCATAATACCATGTGCTTTGAGCGCCTGATTTACATGGTGAGCAAGCTCAGAATTTTCCGGCGCGGAAAGATTTTCGATTTTGAAAAAGCGTTCGACCTTTGCAATTCCGGACGCAGTAAGTACCGCGGTGCGTGCCTTTTCATCGACGATATAATCGGCGTCGATATCGTCGCTGAGCTCCTTCGAATCCATTTCCTTTATGCGGTGCTCGCGGAGAGATCTGACGCATGAATCGGCGCGGTCATACATGTCGGTTGATTCATCGCCCTCTCCTGAGATAATCAGAGGAGTCCGCGCCTCGTCAATAAGAATGGAGTCGACCTCGTCGACAATTGCAAACACATGACCGCGCTGTACCATACGATCCTTCTGTACGACCATGTTATCACGAAGATAGTCGAACCCAAACTCATTGTTTGTGCCGTATGTAATATCACAATTGTACATCTGCTGCTTTTCGTTTTTAGTTTGTCCGTGCGTAATCAGTCCGGTAGTCAGTCCGAGAAAATTATAAATACGTCCCATTTCCTCGGCGCCCATATATGCCAGATATTCGTTTACGGTAACAATGTGAACCCCTTCTCCGGTCAGAGCGTTCAGATATGCCGGAAGCGTAGCGACAAGAGTTTTACCTTCTCCTGTTTTCATTTCGGCAATTCTTCCCTGATGGAGAACGATGCCGCCAATCAGCTGCACGTGAAACGGTCTTTTTCCGAGTACACGGTCGGCCGCCTCGGTTACGGCAGCAAATGCGTCAGGAAGAATATCGTCGAGTGTTTCTCCGTTTGCAAGTCTGTTTTTAAGGTTGGGTGTTGTATTTCGCAGCTCCTCATCGCTCATACTACGGTATTTGTCTGCGAGCTCCTCGATTTTTTTTACTACCGGCAGAATTTTGCGGATCTGACGATCGCTGTAGCTTCCGATAATAGAGTCTATAAGCTTCATTGATATGACCATACCTTTCATAAGTACTCAAAGTTTTGTCTTATTCGGATTTTCTGAAACACCGATGATTCTGACCGGGAAAGCACAAAACTTTGCTGTTTCCTCCGGACACGGTGTGAAAATTTTCTTTCAGATTTATTTCTTCTTTGACTAATAATTTATTACAGAATAATAAAATCCTGTCTGAAACCGATTGAAACCCTGAAGAAATATCAGACGTACCAACCGGCTGAAAATCAAAATATATACATTGTATTATAACACATTACAAGTATTTATGGAACAATAAATTGTAAATATTTTTATCGTGGAAACATATATTTAGGCACAATTATTGTAAAATATGTTCGTTTAATAAAAATACGCGGCCGTCTTTGGAAAAAACCGCAGACTGACCGCTGTATCTTTTATTATCGGCTAATTTGCATTTCAAAGCATAAAGTGCGATTAAGGCTCTTATTTAAATTTACGCTTTCTCGCTGCTTCTGACTTTTTCTTGCGCTTCACACTGGGCTTTTCATAATGCTCCCTTTTGCGAAGCTCAGAAAGAACACCTGATCTCGCACACTGGCGCTTAAATCTGCGAAGCGCGCTGTCAAGTGATTCGTTTTCTTTAACTCTGACCTCTGCCATTTCCGTTCCCCTCCCCTCGCCGTCTGCAAAGAGATAAAATTCCCTTTTATTATATACCAAAAATATATGGAAGTCAATACTTTTTGGAAAAAATGTATTATAAATTTTTCCTGATACAAATCGTGCTTTTAATACTGTGCCTTACCTGAGGATAAAGGTGTTTTTTTAGACAAGCCGGTGTTTTTCTTTACATTAGGTTTTGTAATGTAAAAAAATTTAAATTAAATACTTGTATATAGCAATAACTTGTGATATACTGTACTTAATATTTTTGTTTTTAATAATCAAATCAAAATCTTTTGTAAACTATTAAATATCCGGCCGAAAGGATAAACTGACAGAATGAAATATTTTATATTGCTTTGCGACGGCATGGCTGATTATAAGGTTGAGTCACTTGGAAATCGTACTCCGATGGAGGCAGCGGTCAAGCCTTGTATGGATATGCTTGCGTCAAAATCGTTATGCGGACTTGTTTCAAATGTTCCGGAGGGAATGGTTCCTGAAAGTGATACTGCAAATCTTGCTGTGATGTCTTACGATCCCGCCGTATATTCTAAGGGGCGTTCTCCTCTTGAAGCGGTTTCAATGGGGCTTAATATGGATTCCGATCAGACGGCTTTCCGCTGTAATGTCGTTACAATCTCAGAGGGCGATTCTTTTGAAAACAGTATAATGCTTGATCATAGCGCCGACGAAATTACTACAGATGAAGCAGATAAAATTATAAAGACGATTGATGAAGATCTCGGAACTGATAAGCTTGAATTTTATACCGGAATAAGCTACCGTCACTGTCTGCTTTGGCGTGACGCGCCTGATTTTAAGGATTTTGTGCGACCTCATGATATTCTCGGACAACGCGTCGGAGACAATCTTCCGCCGGAGCCTTTTTTATCTCTTATAAGGCAAAGTCACGAAATTCTTTGCAATCACCCGATAAATGTCGCGCGCATGGCGCGCGGATTAAAGCCTGCCAACTGTATTTGGCTTTGGAGTCCGGGAAAGAAGCCTTCGCTTCCGTCGTTTGAAGAAAAATGGGGATTAAAGGCGGCGGTCATTTCTGCTGTAGATCTGATAAAAGGGATTGGTCTCTGTGCCGGAATGGAGTCAATTGATGTTGAGGGTGCAACAGGAAATGTCAATACTAACTATTCCGGAAAGGCAGACGCGGCTATAGATGCTTTTAAGCGCGGAAAGGATTTTGTCTACGTTCATGTGGAAGCTCCGGATGAGTGCGGTCACAGAGCTGAGACTGAAAATAAGGTTAAGTCTATCGAGCTTATAGACGCAAAGATTCTTGCGCCTGTATACGAATATCTCCGGGAAACCGGAGACGACTACAGAATAATGGTGCTTCCGGATCATCCCACCCCCATTGTTAAACGTACTCATACGATGGATCCGGTTCCTTTCCTTATATATAATCCTGCAGAGCCGGTAAAAGGTGTTCAGACATTTACGGAGGAAACATGTTCCGGTACTGGACTATATATACCGCACGGGTATAATTTGCTTGATAAGGTAATTGTCCGCTGATTACCGGGTACAAAAAATGGATGAGGTTAATTTACTGATATGAATGGAAGATCCCAAAAAGACGGGCAGTTTTCTGACACCGGAGAAGTGTCACAAAGTGCCGGCAGGCGGTCTGACACAGAAGATCCTCGCGGCAGAGCAGCTGTTGCAGTTTTGGAATGGCTTGAAATGTTTGTTTCATGTTTTTCTGTGGTTCTTTTGATAGTCACTTTTATTGTCAGACAATCTCCTGTAATCGGTACGTCAATGACAAAGACACTTCATGAGAATGATGTTGTAATTGTAAATGAACTGTTTTATAAACCCAGGCAGGGAGATATTATAGTCGCCCAGTCTGTGCCGCTCGGCTATGATGAGCCGATAGTCAAAAGAGTGATTGCAACCGGCGGTCAGACTGTGGATATAGATTTTGATACATGGACGGTATATGTTGACGGTCAGGCGCTTGACGAACCTTATGTTCTGTATCATGAAGGAGTTCCTATGCATGAAGCCGATATTTCCTTTCCTCTCGATGTGCCAGAGGGCTATATTTTTGTAATGGGAGATAATCGGAACGGTTCAATGGACAGCCGGGATTCGCGTGTGGGACTTATCGACGAAAGAATGGTTGTGGGGCATGTTGTACTTAGGTTGCTTCCCCTCACTTCTTTCGGAGTACTTTCCTGAAAAATAAAAGATAAGGGAGGCAGATATGCCATCCGAAAATATACAGTGGTTTCCGGGCCATATGGCAAAGACCAGACGGCTTATAAAGGAAAATTTAAAATATGTAGATATAATCATAGAAGTACTTGATGCGCGTATTCCGGAAAGCTCGCAGAATCCTGAGATTGTCTCTCTTTCAGACAGAAAGCCGATTATTTCTGTTTTTAACAAGGCGTCGCTTGCCGACCGGAATGTGATATCTGAGTGGAAGCGGTATTATAGTGATCATCAGAAATACTGCCTTTTTACCGACTGTATTACAGGGTACGGAATAAAGGAGCTGCCGCAGGCGGTAAGAAAAATATTATCGTCTAAAATTGACAGATATATGGAAAAGGGAATGACCGGCCGTGCTGTGCGGGCAATGGTTGTGGGTATCCCGAATGTAGGTAAGTCTACTCTTATCAACCGTCTTGCGAAAGCTAAAAAGGCTCGCGCCGAGGATCGTCCCGGAGTTACCATGACTAAGCAGTGGATATCTGCTTCAGACGGCTTGGAGCTGCTGGATATGCCCGGAGTACTCTGGCCGAAATTCGATGATAAAATAACGGGAGAGAATCTTGCGCTGACCGGAGCTATCCGCGATGCAATACTTGATACCGAATCGCTTGCAGTGATATTATGCAATCGTTTGCGCAACTTATATCCGGAGCTTTTATATGCAAGGTATAAGCTTAATGAATGTACTGAGCTTGACAGCCTGAGTGATTTTGAGCTTTTTGAGCTTATAGGACGCAGACGGGGATTTATTGTCTCTGGCGGCGAGGTCAGCTTGGAGAGAACAGCGGTTATGCTTTTAGATGAATTCCGGGGAGCAAAAATCGGCAGGATTTCGCTCGAAAGGCCGCGGTTTTAAATTGGAGATCGATTCATTTGATGTGTAAGCAGGAAAATAAAGTTCATGAGAAGAAAATAAAAAATCCGCTGACTTTTGAAATAGAGAAGCGTTTTACTTCGGAAGGATATGAGATAATAGCCGGATGTGATGAGGCGGGGCGCGGACCACTTTGCGGCCCTGTAGTTGCTGCCGCTGTAATATTGCCGCTGGGAATGGTTATTTCCGAACTTAACGATTCTAAAAAGCTTACGGAAAAAAAGCGTGAAGAGCTCTTTGAAAAAATTAAGGACTGCGCCGTTGCGTGGGCAGCTGCCGAGGCGTCTGTTATAGAAATTGATTCACTTAATATAAGAAATGCTTCAATGCTGGCAATGAACAGAGCGGTATCTAAGCTCTCGGTTGCTCCGAGTCTTGTTCTTGTTGACGGGAATTACGCTGCAGGTTTTTCTGCCCATGCGGAGACGGTTATACACGGTGATGCGATTTCTCCCAATATTGCGGCGGCTTCGGTTATTGCAAAGGTTACACGTGACCGCATGTGCGAAGAGCTTGATAAAAAATTTCCGGGATACGGCATTGCAAAACACAAGGGGTATCCGACAAAGGAGCACTATGAGGCGCTTGCGAGGCTTGGTCCGAGCGATTGTCACCGGCGAAGCTTTCGCTTGAGCTGAGGCGCATACATTTGCCGAAAGGAAAGGGATTTACCGTGAAGGAATATTGACTAAACGGAAAAACGGCGCTGGATACTCAAAAATACAGGACAAAATAAAAAAGAGAACCGGAAGGTTCGGCGAAGATATTGCCTGCAGATATTTGGTTGCGCACGGCTGGCGGATTGTCGAAAGGAATTTTCGTTATAGAAAATATGAAATCGACATAATTGCGGTGAATGACCGATATATTATTTTTACAGAGGTCAAGACACGCTCGTCGGTTGATTTCGGTAGTCCATCGCAGGCAGTTACCCTTGAAAAGCGCGCCGGTATCAGAGTGGGAGCCGAAGGGTATCTGAAAAGAAACTATTATGATCTTTATCCACGTTTTGATGTGATTGAAATTATTGTTCAAAACGGCGATATGAAAGTAGAATCCATTAATCATATAGAAAATGCGTTTGACGTAAATACACGGGCGATACGCTGAGCTCTGATTATTGATGATGGGGAGAACGATATTGAAAGATAATAACGGCAAATTATCATATTTTGACTTACATTGTGATACCCTTACTAAACTTATTGAGAAAAAAGAATTTCTTAGAAGTAATAATACTGCTCAGGTATCGCTGGAAAGGACGTCGGGATATTCAAGGTTTTCTCAGGTTTTTGCGGTATTTTGTCCGCCCGGCATGGATTCTTCGGGCAGCTGGAAGCTTTTGACTGATATTATTGATGCATATTCGGGAGAGCTTGTTTCCGATGCGCGCTTTACAGCGTACCTTTCTATTGAGAACGCATTGATGCTCGACGAGGATCTTTCGGGGGTCGATAAATTGGCAGAGCTTGGCGTACGTTTTATCGCGCCTGTATGGAAAGGAGTAAATAAGCTTGGCGGAGCTCATGACACTAAGGAGGGGCTTTCTTCTCTCGGTGTTAAAGTAGTGTCAAGGATGCTTGACGCTGGAATTATTCCGGATGTGTCTCATGCGTCGGAGCAGACCTTTGAAATGATTGCGCAAATTTGTGAAGACCGCGGAAAAACGTTTGTTGCAACCCATTCCGACTCTAAAGCGATATGCAGTCATTCCAGAAATTTGAACGACAGCCAGTTCCGGAGAATTTTGGGATGCGGAGGGCTGGTTGGAATTAGCCTGTACAGAGATCATTTGTCCGAAGACGGTCAATGCGGTGTTGATACTGTTATAAATCACATTGATCATTATTTATCGATAGGCGGAGAAGATACAGTCTGTTTCGGCTGTGATTTTGACGGTATTGATAAAATGCCTGATGGAATTTATAACTGTGCAGACGTAGAAAAGGTTGCCGGCCGGATGATAAGCAGAGGATATTCCGATGAGACTGTGAAAAAAGTTTTTTATGGAAATGCTCGAGTTTTTTTTGAAAGGAACGGAATAAAACCGCTTTAAAGCGTCGGTTATCATGAACCCTTTTATAAAGAGATAAAATAAAAACAAAGATTTTAAAAATATAGAGAATAATGCGTAAAGCAAAGGATATTGCGCGTTATTTTCAGCATTTGCCGCCGGCAAATGTCAGGAGAGGCACGGTGAATTTTATGTATTATGTAAGTACTCGCGGAAATGGCGGAAAGGTTACTTCTGCACAGGCGATTAAACAGGGAATAGCTGCGGACGGAGGTTTGTTTGTTCCCGAATCGCTTCCGGCTTTTTCGGAAGCGGAACTTAAGGCGATGCTTGGTATGAGCTATTCAGAAAGAGCAGTACATGTTCTCGGAAAGTTTCTTTGCGATTATTCCGAGGAGGAGCTTACTGCTTATTGTGAAAAAGCGTATTCAGAAGATAATTTCCGCAGCTCCGGCACACCGGCTCCGGTGGTGAGTCTGAACGACCGGATGTCGGTGCTCGAGCTTTATCACGGTCCGACCTCCGCATTTAAGGATATGGCGCTTCAGCTTATGCCGCATCTGCTGGCAGGCGCGCTTGAGAAAACCGGAGAGAAAAAAGACGCTTTTATTTTAACTGCGACTTCCGGAGATACGGGAAAGGCCGCTCTTGAGGGATACCGTGACGCTCCGCGTGTCAAAATTATGGTGTTTTATCCTGTTGACGGTGTCAGCAGTGTTCAAAAGCTCCAAATGTCGACTCAGACTGGAGAAAATGTGTTTGTCTGCCCGGTAAACGGTAATTTTGATGATGCCCAGAGCGGAGTAAAGCGCATATTTTCTGATAAAACCGCAATAGATTATATGAATGAGCGCGGCTACTTTTTCTCTTCGGCCAATTCGATAAACTGGGGACGTCTTGCTCCGCAGATTGTGTATTATGTATCAGCTTACTGCGACATGGTCAGCGCCGGTACAATTGAATTCGGAGATACAATTGACGTATGTGTACCGACAGGTAATTTTGGCGATATATTTGCCGCGTATATTGCAAAAAAGTGCGGACTTAAGCTTGGAAGGCTTGTATGTGCTTCCAATAAAAACAATGTACTTACTGACTTTTTCAATACCGGAAGCTACAATAGAAACCGTAATTTTTATACCACGATGTCTCCGTCAATGGATATCTTAATATCTTCCAATTTAGAAAGACTGCTTTATTATATAGCGGGTTCATCTGTAACTGCTGACTGTATGAAGCGGCTGAACAGCAACGGAAAATATACCGTTTCTTCGGAAGTTTTGAAAGAAAGTACAAAAGAATTTTATGGATATTGCGCAAGCGAGGAGCAGACGGGAAGCTGCATCGCTGAAATTTATAAAAATTATAAATATTTGATCGATCCTCATACCGCTGTTGGTGTATACTGTGCGCAAAAATATCTGGAAGAAGTTAATACTTCGAATAAAATTTTATGTGTTTCAACGGCAAGTCCGTATAAATTTGCATCGAATGTATATAAATCGCTTACTGGCAAAGTATTGGCGGATGAATTTGAATATATAGACGCACTTTCGGCGTTTACCGGAACAATACCGCCAAAACCGCTTTCCGAGCTGCGCTCAAAGGAAATTCGTTTTAATCCGTCTCTTTCCTTCAGTCCGTCTGAGATGTTAAGCTGTGTAAAGAAAGCAGCAGAATAATACCTGCAATTCCGGGACAAGTGTTCTCGCCGGACGATCTGTCAGATATTTCTTTAAGCTGCAGGTTAAAAGCTTAAAGGCGGAGTAGTCATACGCTATATTTATGCCCGGTATTCTGACGTCTGAACAATGTATGGTAAAAACAAAGTCTTTGGATCTAAAAGTGCTTCACGAGCATTGTCTGTTCAGACAATGCTCGTGATTATCCTGAAAAACTGTTAATATACTGCTAACTTATATACCCTTCTGCTTAAAAGTCGCGCAGACAGTGTCTGAGCAAGAGCAGGCATAGCTCGGTCCTACTGCGATACGGTCTGCAGTGCAGTCACTTTCGCCGTCGTGATATACACAGTTCTTTACATCGCAGCAGACACCTTTGATGTGATGTCCGTTATCTCCGTGGCTGTCTTTTTGATGAAAACTGTTCATTTTTGGGATTACTCCTTTGACTTTTTTATTTCAGCTGTTAAGCCGCATGTATTATTTTCTCCGATACCGGTGAAAATATGCATATAAAATAAATTGAATAAAATCAAAGACGGGTTTTTTATGTCGTTATTTGTTATTTCCGATACGCATCTTTCCTTTTCTGCCAATAAGCCTATGGACGTATTTGGCACCCGATGGTGTAATTATACATCAAAGCTGGCACAGTCCTGGAATAGACTTGTGGGTGTCCTGGATACTGTCGTTATAGGCGGAGATATTTCTTGGGCTATGAATTTTGATGGGGCTTATCCTGATTTGAAATTTTTAAACGAGCTACCTGGAAGAAAAATTATCTGCCGCGGCAATCATGACTATTGGTGGTCTACAATGAAAAAAATGAAACGTTTTTTTCGCGAGGAAAACGGTTTTGAAAGCATTGAATTTTTATACAATAATGCTTTTGAAACTTCAGAATTTATTATTTGTGGTTCACGCGGATGGTATAACGATTCTGGTCTTGCTCCGGGCGACGCCGATTATAGAAAAATAATCGCGCGCGAATCGCTTCGTTTAGAGCTGAGTATATCTGAAGGTGAAAAACTCAGGAAGCTTGACGGTGCGGACAAGGAAATTCTTGTTTTTCTTCATTTCCCCCCTGTTTATAACGGGTACAGGTGCACAGAAATAATTGAAACTTTAAAGAGACACGGGATAAAAAGATGTTATTACGGACATATACACAACTGTTATGATATTCCGCCCTCTGTATTATACGATGGAATCGAATTTATAATCACATCCGCAGATTATCTCGATTTCATTCCGATGATAATTGAGCCTCTATAAGTCTATCTTAACATCAATAAATATGATTATGTCATATATAATAAGGAAAAAATTCTATACTTTTTAAAAAATTTTGTTCTATGTATTGACTTTACAGTAAAAAATAGGTACAATAGTATGTAATGCTTTTATAATCGCTAAATATATTCTCACTCGGAGGAATTTTTAAATGAGTTTTAAAAAAGTAAATGAAGTTGAAAAAAACAAAATTGAAATTGAGTTTTCGATTGAAAAAGATGCTTTTGATGCCCAAACCGCAAAGGTTTTTCGCAAAAAAGCCGCGAAGATGATAATTCCCGGCTTTCGTAAGGGAAAAGCTCCACGTTCTATCATTGAAAAGATGTACGGCAAGGGAGTATTTTATGAGGATGCAATTAATGATTTGCTGCCGGATGCATATGCCGACGCTTTAAAAGAATCCGGTGCCGAAGTTGTAAGCCGTCCCGAGTTTGAAGTTGTAACAATCGATGATGACGGCGTTTTGATGAAAGCGGCTGTTTATACCAAGCCGGAAGTTGAGATCAAAGATTATACGGGAATTAAAGCTGAAAAAATCGTTACAGCTGTTACTGACGAGATGGTAAATGACGAGATTAACCGTGTAAGGGAGAGAAACGCAAGACTTATCGATATTACAGACCGTGCCGCTCAGCTCGGCGATACTGTAAAAATAGATTTTGACGGATATGTTGACGGGAAACAGTTTGAGGGAGGAAAAGGCGAGGATTACAGTCTCAAGCTCGGCTCAGGAACATTTATTCCCGGATTTGAAGATCAGATTGTCGGTCATAGCATAGACGACAGTTTTGATGTAAACGTTACCTTCCCGGAGGATTACGGTCATAAGGAGCTTGCTGGCAAACCTGCAGTATTTAAGGTTGTCCTTCACGCGATTCAGTTCTCAGAATTGCCTGAGCTTGACGATGATTTTGCTGTCGATGTGTCTGATTTCAATACTCTGGATGAGTATAAAGCTGACATTAAGGCTAAAATTTCGGAAAAATATGAAAACAGCGCAAATAATGCCCTTGAGGGACAGATTATTGACGGACTGCTTAAAAATCTTACCGCCGATATTCCTGAGTGCATGATTGACAGTGAGGTGGAGAATCTCATTCGTGAACGCGATTATTCTCTTCGCAGCCAGGGACTTGATCTTAATACATACTTAAAATACATGAACTCTACCCTTGATGATATGCGCGCTCAGCTTCGCCCGATGGCAGAACGTCAGGTGAAAACAAGACTTGCGCTTGAAAAAATCGCAGAAATTGAAAATATTAAGGCAGAGGAAGCGGATATAAATGCAGAATACGAGAAGATGTCTGCACAATACTCAATGGAGCTTGACAAGGTCAAAGAAGCTCTTTCTTCTGATGCTTTAACCTCAGACATAATTCTACGCAAGACTGTCGACTTTGTAAAATCAAAAGCGGTTATAACCGAAAAAAATGCAGAAGATGCCGCAAAAGAGAGCAAACCCAAATCAAAGACGGCAAAGGCTGCTAAAACGGAAAAGAAAGATGAAGCTGAGGGCGCAGAAAAAACGGTAAAACCGAGAAAGCCGAGAAAAACCAAGGCTGAAAAGGAAGCGGAAGAGGCAGCAAATAACACGGAGGAATCCAAATAACCGGGAAGTATTTCAGTACGGTTTTTTAGATTTCTGATGTAGAAATGCTTATCCGTGAGGAATAAATTATGCTTATAATGTCTACAATGCTATGTACAGATAAATAGTATGTTAGACAAATACACTGTAACCTGCAGTGAGATGCAAACATATCAGTATCTCACTGTAAGTTATTTTCGCGGAATAATTGCAGTAAGTACTTTTAAATAAAGAAAGGATGAAATTGTTATGGCTTTAGTACCGACCGTCATTGAACAAACAAATCGCGGAGAAAGAGCGTATGATATTTATTCACGTCTTCTGAATGACAGAATAGTATTTCTTTCTGACGAAGTAAACGATGTGACTGCTTCTCTTGTTGTGGCTCAGCTGCTTTTTCTTGAGGCTCAGGATCCCGATAAGGATATTAGCCTGTACATCAATAGTCCGGGCGGCTCAGTTTCTTCTGGCTTTGCTATTTATGATACAATGAATTATATTAAATGCGATGTATCTACTATATGTGTAGGTATGGCGGCAAGTATGGGAGCGTTTCTTCTGTCAGCTGGAGCGAAAGGAAAGAGATTTGCATTGCCGAACAGTGAGATTATGATTCATCAGCCGCTTGGCGGCATGCAGGGGCAGGCATCCGATATAAAGATTCATGCAGATCATATTCTTAGAACTCGGGAAAGACTCAACCGTATTCTTTCTCAGAATACCGGAAGGCCGTTAGATGTGATTGAGCGCGATACCGAACGCGATAACTTTATGACTGCCGAAGAAGCTGCAGAGTACGGTCTTATTGATAAGGTGTACGAAAAGCGTGCTTAACCAAATTGAAAAATAAGGCACTATTTAGGAAAGGATAGGTTTATACTTTTAATGGCGACAAATAACCGTAACGGTTCCGGCGGAAATAATAAAGCAGGATGTTCTTTCTGTGGAAGAGATGAAGAGCATGTCAATTTTCTGATTCCGTCGCCTACCGGATTGCTCATATGTGATCACTGTATAGATATCTGTAACGAGATAATCGAAGAACATCTTAGGTCGCACGGCTCTAAAGGAAAAAAATCAGAGACAGAAAAAGATCTGCTCACTTTTGATAATCTTCCCAAACCGTTCCAAATCAAAAAGTCGCTTGATGAGTACGTCATTGGTCAGGACAGAGCTAAAAAGGCATTGTCGGTAGCTGTATATAATCACTATAAGAGAGTTTTAACAAAAGAGGCATCTGTGCCAAAGCAGAAAATCAGAAAAAAAGATGATTCTGATGATTCTCCAAAAAACGATGTTGAAATTCAGAAGAGCAATGTCCTTCTTCTCGGCCCAACCGGCGTCGGCAAAACTTATCTTGCGCAGACCCTTGCAAAAACTTTGCGCGTTCCGTTTGCAATTGCTGACGCAACTACTTTAACAGAGGCTGGATATGTTGGCGAGGATGTAGAAAATATTTTACTCCGTCTTATTCAGGCTGCAGATTTTGATATAGAGCGCGCTGAAAAGGGAATTATATATATTGATGAAATCGATAAAATTTCCAGGCGGAGTGAAAACCGTTCGATAACCAGAGATGTTTCCGGCGAGGGAGTACAGCAGGCTCTGTTGAAAATTCTTGAAGGGACAGTATCAAATGTTCCTCCTCAGGGTGGTCGTAAACATCCGAATCAGGAGTTTATTCAGATAAACACAGAAAATATTTTGTTTATCTGCGGCGGATCTTTTGACGGCATTCAGGAGTTGGTAGAAGCCCGTATGGGCCGGCAGACTATGGGATTTTCAGGAAATGTAAAATCGAAGGCAGAGATTAATAACGATAATTTATATGCTGAAATAATTCCTCATGATATTGTGAAATTCGGATTGATTCCTGAACTTGTCGGACGGCTTCCCGTTTTGGTTGGACTTGATAATCTTGATCGGGCGGCGCTTGTTAGAATCTTAATGGAGCCGAAGAATTCGATTATCAAACAGTATAAGAAGCTGTTCGAATTAGATAATACCCAAATTGAGTTTACCGAAGAAGCTCTTAATAAAGTTGCTGACCTTGCTATTGAGCGCGCAACCGGAGCCCGTGGATTACGGGCTATTATGGAAGAAATAATGCTTGATATCATGTATGATGTTCCATCCAGAGACGATGTTGAAAAGGTTATCGTTGATGAAAGTGTGGTTGAACAAAAATCACATCCCCGACTTGTATTAAAAGTCTCTGAGTCAAGTGCAATTTGAAAGATTTAATTGTGTTTTAGTAACCGTATAATTTAAAAAAACAAAGGCGGACAAACGAAAACTACCACGCGTGTCTGCCTTTGTTTTTTTATTACGGTATTGCTATTACTGCTTTTATAACTTAGGTAAAATGTTCCCCGCCTCTAAGGCGGTGGCCTCTAAGGCTGCGGTTTACATTTCACCATTCAGTAGGAGATTGCATCTCCCACTGAATGGTTGCCATGTTTAGTGACGGTGCAAGCTCCTTATTGAATTTGATATACATATAATGGAGCGGATAACGGGAATCGAACCCGCCTTATCAGCTTGGGAAGCTGAAGTTTTACCACTAAACTATATCCGCATATTGCCGCGGAAATATACAGCCTCCGCGGCATTATCTTTTAATCTTCTTTTACGTGAATATCCATCTGCGGAAAAGGAATTTCTATCTGCGCCTTATCAAAAGCGCACTTAACCTGCTCGTTAAGGTCGTACCAAACAGTCCAATAGTCTGACGTATTGCACCAGCACCTTGTAGTAAAGACAATTGCGCTGTCATCATGCTTACTTACACGGGCAAACGGTTCTGCCGGTTTATCAAGAACAAGAGGGTTGCTTTTCATTGTTTCTAAAAGAACCTTTCGTGTCGTCTCTATATCGGACGAATAAGAAACAGTAAATGTCATATCAACGCGTCTCGTTTTTTCCGCAGTACAGTTTGTGATTACTGAATTTGAAATTGTTGCGTTGGGAACAGTAATCTGCTTATTGTCCGGAGTGAATATAACAGTATATAAAATAGAGATGCTGTTTACAGTTCCTTCAATTCCATCAGTTATTATATAATCGCCCACATTAAACGGACGGAAAATTGTAATCATAAGACCGCCGGCAAAATTGCTTAGGCTGCCCTGTAGCGACAAGCCTACAGCAAGACCAGCAGATCCAATGACAGCAACCATGCTTGACATCGGAACGCCCATCAGATTTATAGCAGAAAGAACAATGACGGCCTTTAATATAAAAGTAATGCAGCTGAACAGAAATGACGCTGCGCTTTCGTCGATTTTGTTTTTGTTCTTCGCCGATTTTTTTAGCTTCCTTGAGAATATATTTACAACCTTAAATCCAATTATCAGAAGAGCAAGTGCCTCAATCAGCTTATATCCAAATGTTACAGAAAATTCCGCAACTGAATTTACAAGCTGAGATAAAAAATCGCTCATAATAATACGCCCTTTCTGTATTTATATATGAATTAACAGTTATAGTTAAGCCTCAGCTCAGCCCCCTCTTGCCTCGATAATATTTCTTGCATGCTCGGCTGACGTTTTTGCAAACAGGTTGTAGCCGTCGCTCTTAGCGACGAAATAATAATAATCCGTTTCCGCGGGATACAATGCCCAGGTTATTGCACTGAAGCTTGGATTTGTAATAGGTCCAGCAGGCAATCCTTTTCGCGTATACGTATTATACGGGGTGTCAATTTGGTTATCCTCAGGTGTAACCGTCTCCTTGCGTTCTGCAAGACCGTACAGTGTCGTCGCGTCACTCTGCAGAAAGCCCTTAGTTTCATATGAAGGATTGTTCAGACGGTTATGAAATACTGACGAAATCCAGCCGTATTCCGATTCATACTTTGCTTCCATCTGAATCATCGACGCAAGAGTGACAATTTGATCGACCGTCATTCCTTTCTCCCGGCATGCATCCCTGTATTCATCCGGAAAAATTCCGGAAAATCTGTCGAGAAGCTTATATATGATAGATATCTCGCTGGCGTTGTTGTAAAAATAATATGTGTCGGGATACAGATATCCTTCGAGGCGATATTTTCTTTCAGGGTTTGATTCAAGCTCATCAAGGAACCAATAGCCTTCAAAATTATAGTTTTGGATTGCATCAATAAAGCCGTCCCTTGTTCCCAGTCCGTTTGACGTAAACAAATCAATGATCTGATCAACTGTATATCCTTCCGGGATCGTTATAGACAGTACTGTAACTTCTGCTGCCTGCTCATGAAATGTTTTACGGAGATCGTCAAAGTTCATGGAAGGTTTAACCGTGTAAGTTCCGGCGACATAAGGTTTGTCGTCGTGACGCAGCGATGCGTACAATTTAAAAATTCCGGGATATTTTATAACGCCGTTCTTCTTTAAAAGTGACGCAAGCTCTGACGTAGATGTGTTTTCATCAATAGTTATCTCTATTTCCGCATCACTTTTTACGAAAGCAAATACATCGTTTCCTATCTGTATGCCATAATATCCTATAAGACCGGCTATTACAAATACAGATACTATATAAATCACTGCCTTAAGCACACTTGAAAGCGCAGAGCCTTTATAGTTATCTGATTTTCCTTTACTGCTCTTTCCTTTGCCTGTCCTGCCGCGTGGAGGAGTTGCTCTTCCGGCTAAATAATTTTTTGGAACAGGACGCTGCTGTATTGTAGCCGACATGTCAGATTCCCCTGAACGGCTTCTTATCTGAGGAACCTTGCTATAATAAGATGTAGCGGCCGAATCTGCATGAGACGGACTATTAGATATACGCCCGGATCCCGGATGAGCCGGGTTTATAGGATGAGTCTGGTCAACCGTTTTTTTGTTTATTGTACGGCCGGCAGACTGGAGCGGAATTTGAGTCCGGCGTCCCGTGTATTCGCCTCTCACAGCAGACGGGACATTTCTTTTTTGCTCCTGTATCGGCTTTTTTATTTCTCTCTGAGGTGTTCTCATCTGCGATACTGAGGAACTCTCATTTTCGGATGGAACTTGCTTCTGTTGAATTTTAGGTATTGCTTTTGTCTCCGCATTAAGCTCATAACTGCTATTCTCTGTTGAATTATTTATCCTCGTATTTTGAGAAGTTTCACTGCTCTGCGGTTCATTCCGTTTTACAACCCTCAGAAAAAGGTCTTCCATTTCCTCGCTGTCATCCGATGATGAATCAAAATTTTCATTGTATTTATTATCCATAAGTATTTTTCCTGTTGTTAGTATAGATTAACTTCGAAGTATAATAAATTCTCCGAATGTTTATAACATTTTAATCAGAATTCCAATAATAAAAATTACAAAGCATACAATAAAGGAAGGCGATGAAAACGCTGCCCAAATCAGCACGCGTGTACTTTCACTTCTGACATCACGCTTCGGGGTTGGCTCTCCGGACGTTCCTCTGTTGTAATAAAGCCTTTCAGCCTCAGCAAAGAAAAGCGTCAGAAAAAGAAAAGCCAGCGATATTACTACAAAAGCAAGAAGTATCCGATAGTCTGAGTTCATCAGACTGACTATGTATCTTTCGGTAAAAACGTCGAGCAGTCTGTAAACTACGCTTGTAATCATTGACGCTATTACCGAGCCGGTCATAACGGAAACGTAAACAAGAATCATTCCTATTATAAAATATACAGGCATCCGGGTTAGGCTTGTCTGTATGAACGCATACAGGACTGAACTTATAACCGCTGCACTCAAATATCCGAATTTGTCAGAAACATATTCGCCGAACACAACTGAACGGAAAATAAATTCTTCCGAAACAGCAGGTATCAGAACAAAGGTTATAATCATATAAACAATATCAGATACTGAAGTGAAAGATGAAATGTTTACGTATGACGCGTATTCGGCAAATCCACTGTCATAAATTCCTAATTTAATATAAAGAAGTTTAAATGAAGCAGATATGAAAAGCAGTAAAAATGCGGTAAGAACAGTAAAATAAAGTTTGTCCGGATTAATTCCTACCAGACGAAGGTTAGATATATCATTTCCGCGGCGAAGCTTACAATAAAAAATTGCAGGAATTAATAAAATTATTATCTGAAGTACGGCAAGTGATAGATATATATTATCCCGGCGTTCAAGCGAAGAAATGCTTAACTTTGACATTACAATCAGCAGGGCCGATATAACTGCGACAAGTGCAGGCGCATACATACACGCTTTTGATACTATAACCGGCTTTACTATGACCTCGGCCTCTATTTCACCTGCTTCGTTCTGACCGGGCTCGGTATCAGGTTCAGTTTTTTCTTTATTGTCGACTGTCCATCCGAAATTGAAAAGCTGAGATATTTTTTTTTCTTCTGTCGTGTTATTATCTTCGTCTGTATCTAAAGATTCGGGATTCTGTACAGTTTCAATCTTCTGATTTTGACCGCCTTCTCCGTTTTCTTCGTCCTTTTCAGACTCCAATACGGCTTTGTCGAAGACAACGCCGGTTTGCGTTCCGTTTTCATCTACATCTGACAGATCCGAGCCTGCTTTTTTATCAGGCGCATCACTTTTAGAAACATCGACTGAAGCTTCCTGCTGAATATTTTTCAAAGCCGCTGAGTATCTTAAAATCAGCGGTACCTCATCCTGTTTTTTTTCTTCTTCTATTTTTACGTGTAAATCAGAATTTCGTTGCGACTTATTTTCCCGCTGTGCAATTTTTTTGTCTACCTCGGCAAGCTTTGTTTTTACAAATAAATCTATCGTTTCGCTTTTTTCAGCCGTCACTCTTTCAAGAGTTTCGGCCATATTCCTGCGAAGCAGTTCCGCATGTTCCGAAGAAGTATTATCCGATTCTTTTTCAAGCTTTGAATCTGTGTTTGCAGATATTGACGTGCTGTCCGTCTTCGGCTTTGCCGAAAACTCCAGATTTTCATGCTCTTTCAGCGTTAAAGCTTGTCCAGATTCGTTATTTTCTTTAGATTTAATACCGAATTTTTTAATACGGTCGCTTAACATTATAAATCCTCAATTATTTAGTGTTAATTGCTGTAATTCCCTTTTCCGTAATCAAAACGTCTGCTGACAAATCATATTTTCCGCGCGGAACTTTATCGATAATAAAATCA
Organism: uncultured Eubacteriales bacterium; assembly: GCA_902462015.1. GTDB lineage: Bacteria > Bacillota > Clostridia > Oscillospirales > CAG-272 > UMGS911. The sequence goes on from CABPZV010000001.1 coordinate 21,286, forward strand.
TTATAAGCAATACCTATCTTTGTTCCTGAAAAAGAGGGAAGATATCTGTCATAAAAACCCTTTCCATAGCCGATACGGAACCCCTCCTTGTCATAAACTATGGCCGGGATAACACACACTGCAGGCCTTGAATCCAATTCCGGATCGTATGCCGGAAGTGTATCAGGCGGTTCTGACATTCCGAAAGCTCCGTTCTGATTAAGGCCATCGAGTGAATTGATAAAATGAAACTGCATACTGCGGTCTTCTTTTCTGCATTTTGGAAGAGCTACCTTTTTTCCCTCGCTCAGCGCCTGCACAATTACACTTTTTATATCAACTTCGTCTTTACACGGATAATACATTAAAATAATATCTGAGTACCGGTAGGACGCAAGGGAAAGTAAAAATGAACAAATTTTATCATCACGCTCTTTTTTTATGTCAGCAGGAAGCATACGGCGTCTGTTTATATATCTTTCACGCAACCTGCATTTTTTTGCTCTGAGTTCATACATATTTTTAAAAATCCCCGCGAGCGTGTATTGCCGCCGCAATTTTATCAGCGCTGTCTCTTCCGCGAAGCGCGCACACTAATTCAAGTCCAAATTCGACCGACGCACCCATACCTATAGCAGTAATGACATTTCCATCCCGTACTATATCTTTCCCTGATATTATCGCTCCTTTTAAAGAGCTTTCATATCCCGGATAACATGTTGCATGCTTTCCGTTAAGGAGCCCAAGCTCTCCAAGAATAAACGGCGCGGCGCAGATTGCAGCGATTTTGCCGCCTGCAGCGGCGTTTTTGCACAAAAGAGAAGCAAGTCGCTTATCTTTAGACAGATTCATAGCTCCCGGCATTCCCCCCGGAAGCATGAGCATTTCGGGAAGTTCATCAATTTTAAGCTGTTCAAAACTCATATCTGCCTTTACCGTAATATTATGAGAACCGGTCACATATTCTCCGTCAGGCACAGACACGGTCAAAACGTCAATTCCTGCGCGCCGCATAATATCTGTCGGGCAAAGAGCCTCAATTTCTTCAAATCCATCCGCTAAAAATACATATACCATTTTGAAGTAAGTCCTTTTCTTTTCGGAGCTGGATTTTTACAACTCCAGCACACAAACATTTATTTTAAATCCAATTCATCTATATGAAGAAAAGCATTTGCAGCGATAGGGTCGCCAATTTTTACTGCCGTGCTTGCCTGACAGGTATCACAGTATATCAATACTGTATCATGCTCACGCCCGACAAGATCAAATTTATAGGTGCGCGAGGTTCCATCCGGACAATTGCAACGAATTTTATTCTCCTCTTCAAGCTCGGTCAGAATAAAATTTATAATGTCAAACGTCTGAATATCATCTTCGCGCGAGATACCCTCATCCGTTGTTTCTTCTCCTCTAAGTGTCTGAAGACTTTCAGCTCCTGCCTTTTCAAGAATCTCTGCCAGAATCTCTCCGGACTTCTCCAAGGCAGCGCGGACAGCGTCTTCTTTACCGATAAAGCATATATCCAGCCCGGTGTACTGGCACGCCAAAGCAAAGACATCCTTATCATAAAAAGAATTTTCACTCAGTACAAAGGTATGTGGCCTGGGGCATATCGTACAAGGCACGGACAGACGTATCTTGCTGTCTTTGGAATAGGTTATTGTCATCTCGCTCTTATGACAGGCAGGGCATTTTAGTTTGAAATGATCTCCGCTGAGTGAAAACACCCCGACAATACTCATAACGGCGGTTCCGCATACCGGACAGCGATATGCAATTGTTGTCTGCTTGGGATTCAGTACCATTTTCCTGAAATTCCGTTCCTTTCGTTTGTTGATGTCCGGCGTGTAACTAAAAGCAAGATATTCCCTGCCTGATAAAGACGGCGGGTGCCGCTTACTTTTTTACGGTGGGTGGTACGATCGACCACTGAAACGTTGAATGATGGGCTCTCGGCCTTATTGAAGCCTTATTCTGCTGCGGTGTATACAGCAGTCTCAGATTCCTCTTCCTTCACGTTTACTCTATTGGTTCCAACAGCATTTTCGACTTTTGTTAAACCGTTGGCCGGGACGCCGGTATAAGCTTCCGTATTGCTTATTTTATGCGTTTCAAGCGAAGATAATTCATTATAAATAACAATCTCTCTCCACGGGGCTAATTCACCGTCACCGTTTCCGATTATTTGCACTTCCCCCGGCGTTATATCGCGTGCCCGGAAAATTGCAAGAGACAATCCGCCGACAGAATCGGTTGGTACATCGTCAAAAATGAGTCTTCTAAAGCTGTGAAGAGCGCTTGAATCGCTTATATAGCTGTAGCTGTCATACACATTTCCCTCGCTGTCGTATAGAATATAGATAAACGGCTCCGCGCTGTAAATACCGTATTTATCCTCGACAGTTTCCGTCGCTTCGCTTTCCGCCGTTTCATCTCCGGCATATTCAGATTCAAGATAGCGAAGCGTGCTGTTGTTGTAGCTTATTGTAATCTGCCACTGATTTGCAGACGGTATGGCAATAACACTGTCTGCAAAGAAATATCCGTCCTCCGTATAATAAGACTGTATCTTACAGTCATACGCAGAAAAACTGTCCTCACTGTTTTCATATGCCTGTATAGTACGGTCAGTCCATATCAGCCTTTTCAGCTCTTCCGGAGTACGCTGCTCACACATTCTGAGAGCGAATGCTGCGAGCATCAGAATTATGCATGCAAGAACCAGCCATTTTAAAAACTTACCTAAAAAAACTAAAAGCTTCGGAGGCTTTTTATATTCTTCTATATCATCAAGTTCATTAACCTTTTTATTTTTCATTTTAATATCCACTCTTTCAAATCCGGACTGCCGGCGCGACGCAAAAAATTCGATGAACTGTATATTTTCTAAGATTAGAATAAGCTGCAGGAAAAGCTGTGTACTTTTAATATAACTAAATGAAAATGTCCCGTCTGTCAGGACGGTGTTCATTTATTATATCACAATAAAATGCCATATTCAAGTTATTAAATCAAAATTAATAGGTTCTTCTTGAAAAATTATCCTCTGTGTGATATAATAGTAAAAATCATATGGTTTACTGTCGTTAAGTTTGTTTTAATATTTGATTTTATGTTATTAGAAACCTTCGAGAAACATGCATCAGCTTAGAAAGGAATGTTCTCTGTAATGAACTACACTTTTTCCAATAAACTTGCAAATTTGAAGCCTTCGGCCATAAGGGAAATATTCAAGAGCCTAACTGATCCTGAAATTATTGCTTTCGCTGCCGGAAATCCGTCTGCCGAATCTTTCCCGGTTGAATTTATAAAAAATGAAAGTGCGCGTATATTCAGAGAGGAACCGGTAACGGCACTTCAGTACGGAACGACCGAAGGATATCCTCCATTGCGCGAAGCGGTAGCACAGCGTCTTAAAAACCGGTTCGGGTGCGGAAAAGATTTTGACAGCACGGTAATTGTATCCGGAGGACAGCAGGGAATAGAGCTGACCTGCAAAGCCTTCTGCAATGAAGGCGATGTGGTAATATGTGAAAACCCGAGCTTTATCGGAGCTCTCAATGCTTTTCGGTCAAACGGGGTCAGACCGGCCGGCGTACGGGTAGAACAGGACGGTATTGGCATAGATGAGCTTAACCGGGTAATCTCATCCGAACCTAATGCAAAGCTTTTATATCTTATTCCTACCTTTCAAAATCCGTCCGGCATCACTATGTCGGCCGAAAAGCGCCGTATTGTCTATGATATTGCAAAAAAACATAATTTGATTATAATAGAAGACAATCCATACGGTGAGCTTCGTTTTTCTGGAGAAGAAATTCCTACAATCAAAAGTATTGACGATGATGGAATTGTAGTTTACTGCGGATCCTTTTCAAAAATTCTCTCCGCCGGAATTCGGGTCGGTTTTGTACAGGCGCATTCGGATATTATCTCTAAAATTGTAGTGGCAAAGCAGGTTGAGGATGTTCACACAAATATGTTTGCACAGCTTATATGCAACAGCTTTATGCAGAACTTTGATATGGACGGGCATATTTCGGGTGTGAGAAAGCTGTACCGCGAGAAGTGCTCGCTTATGCTGAATACAATGGATTCGGAAATGCCGGAGGAAGTAACCTACACTCGTCCGGAAGGCGGACTTTTTTTGTGGTGTACCTTTCCGGAGTCGGTATCTGTTCCTGAGCTTACCGAGAGGCTGCTCGATAAAAAGGTGGCGGTAGTTCCGGGAACGGCATTTAACTGCGACACCGAAATGCCGACCGATTCTATAAGACTTAATTATTCTACTCCTTCATGCGAACAGATTGAACGCGGAATTAAAATTCTTGCTTCCGAAGTCCGCAAAATGCTTTGATTTCTGTAATCATGAGATTTAGCTGAAGTCAGAAAGGGTTTTATTACTAATGAATGACGAAATAACAAAACAAGAGAAAAAAATAATTTTTTCCGGAATTCAGCCCAGCGGTATACTTACGCTCGGTAATTATCTCGGAGCGCTTAGGAATTGGGTTGCACTTCAGGATGAGTATAGCTGTATTTACTGTGTTGTAAATATGCATGCAATTACGGTACACCAGGTTCCTGCTGAGCTAAGAAAGCATACATATGAAGCTTTGGCTGTATACTTAGCCGCAGGAATTGATCCTCAGAAAAGCATTTTGTTTGTTCAGAGTCATGTACCGGCTCATGCGGAGCTCGGATGGGTCCTTGACTGCAATACTATGTTCGGGGAGCTCTCACGAATGACACAATTCAAGGATAAGAGTTCAAAGAACGGAAACAATATTAATGCGGGACTGTTTACTTATCCTTCTCTGATGGCCGCGGATATACTTCTGTATCAGGCTTCGCTTGTTCCTGTCGGCCAGGATCAGAAACAGCACGTAGAGCTTGCGCGTGATGTTGCAGAGCGATTTAACAGAAATTACGGCGATACATTCACGGTTCCGGAGCCTTATATTCCCCAAACCGGCATGAGAATTATGTCACTCTGTGACCCGGCTAAAAAAATGAGTAAATCGGATTCAAATCCAAATGCATATATTGCAATTCTTGACAGCCGTGATGATATTATAAGAAAGTTCAAACGTGCGGTTACCGATTCCGATGCGGTAGTTTGCTTCAGAGAAGGTAAAGAGGGAATAAACAATCTTATGAGTATTTACTCCTGCTTTACTGGAAAATCGTTTAAAGAGATCGAGCGGGATTTTGACGGCCGCGGATACGGTGACTTTAAGCTTGCCGTCGGAGAGGTTGTTGCAGACGGGCTTGCATCTCTTCATGCTGAATATGACAGACTTATTGCTGATAAGGCTTATTTGGAACAAATTATGAAAACCGGTGCTGAATCGGCTTCACGTATAGCTGTCAGAACAATGCGAAAGGTATATAAAAAAATAGGATTTGTTCAGCTGTGAAGCTGTTCACCCAAGTTAAGGTAAATTTTATGAATATGTCAAATATTTTTCTATCGGTGCTCACCGCAGCGCTTTGTTCCGGACTTATATCTTTTTCTACGACTCCGATTGCAAGCTTCATTGCATATCGGATCGGCGCTGTTGACGTACCGAAAGACAGCCGTAGAATGCATAAAAAACCAATTCCCAGACTTGGAGGACTTGCCGTCTTTTTTGCATTTCTTGTAACCACTATTGTTTTCTGTGAAATGTCTCCAATGATATTATCTCTTATAGTCGGGGGACTATTAATTGTAGCTGTAGGAGTAATCGACGATATATACGCTATTCCTCCGTATGCGAAATTTATAATTCAAATTATCGCCGCTATTTTCCCTATTATGCAGGGGATCACAATCGATTTCTTTTCGATCGGAGGCACATACTATAATTTAGGAATATGGTCAAAGCCGGTTACACTTGTCTGGATTGTCTTACTGACAAACGCAATAAATTTGATAGATGGTCTCGACGGGCTTTCCTGCGGAGTTTCTGCAATCTGTGCATTATCTCTTCTTTTAGTTACACTTGTTTTCGGAACGTCAAACACTACGGTTATACTTTGTGCTATTCTCGCCGGCGCCTGTCTGGGATTTCTTCCGTATAACTCCAATCCGGCAAAAATTTTTATTGGCGATACCGGAGCTCTTTTCTTGGGCTATACTATGTCGATTATATCTATCGGCGGTGTTTTTAAAGTTCATGCAATGCTTTCGTTTATTATTCCCATGTCAATATTTGGGCTTCCTCTTTTCGATACAATTTTTGCAATCATCCGCCGCATCCTGCACGGTCAGGCTCCGTGGCATGCAGACCGGGGGCATATTCATCACAAGCTTATTGATCTCGGCTTTAATCAAAAGCAGTCTGTCCATATTCTTTATGCGGTAAGCGCTATACTTGGTCTTTCCGCAGTATTGTTTACGCGCGAGAATCTTCAGGGGATGCTTATAATCGTTTCTGTTAGTCTCTTTATTCTCTTTATGAATTTATATCTGATTACTAATAAACAAGCAAATCACCAGGCAGGCTATGATACTGAATCATCTGTGAACAGTACGTCGGAAACCGGCAAGACCGCTGAATTCATCTGTCCTTACAGACAAAATTGTCCGGGTGTTATCTGTGAATCTGATAAAACATCAGGAGAGATACAAGAAGCGGAGAAAGAAGAAATCACTGAAATTTCCGCGGATACTGAGTCTCAAAATACGGATTCAGCCGAAACAAAAACTGATAAAAATATCTTGAATACCTAATGCCGCTATTTACCAAAAAGAATTTCTATTGACCTTGTGTACAAATAATAGTATAATAGTAATACAGTTTTAATTTAGCTGATAATTTTTATTTAATATTTTATATAACTTATGCTGCCGCATAGCGGTGAAATGGAGATTTTTATGAACGGGAAAACGAAACAAATACTGATAGGAGTGCTGTGCGTTCTTCTTTTGTTTATACCTACAATTATCGCGGTTGTGAATTACAATATAGCACAGGCGGCTCCGGTAAATAAAAATTCAGTTACGAAAATGGTACTCAGGTCTCCGAAATCCAGCGAATATATTTTTGATAAAAATTCTGAAAGCAAACCGGATCAGCAAATTGACGGAGATATGATTTCATATTTCATTGAACTCAATAAAAATGCAGAGCCTCTTTCGTCAATATCCGAGCCGCTTGCAGGCCGCAGTTTTTTTGAGGCTGTGTACTATAGCTATGATTTCGAAACAGTCTATAAGTATTATTTTTCAACTAATCCGTCAGAGGCTTATTACGTTGACAACAATAACAAAACTTATCATATTGCAAAAGAAGATGCAGAGAAATTTATTTATTCATCTTACAGTATTGACCTCTACTCTTCATCGGAGCTTCCGGTATTAAAGATAGGTGACGCGGTAATTAAGCCGCAGACCATGAGCTGGCAGTTTCTTCTGAGCAATAATACATATACAAATGCAATAGCAGATCTTGCGTCAGATATGCCTGTTGCGGAAATTTCAAGCGGTCTTGATCTTGTCTATAATGTACAGCCCGACTACCTTCAGGTTCAGATAAGCAATCAGGAGGAGGTACTCTTTAACGATTTGTATTCTAATATGTCGAGCTTTAAATTTACCGAAAGCGGCGTACTTAACGTAAAGCTTCAGGCAAAATGGTATGAAGATTCAACAAGGACAAGCTATGGTGAAGCATATTATGATTTTACGGTAAATGTCACGGCTCCCGCAATCTTTGAGCTCGGAACTGATCAGATCGAGCACGGTGATTTTGTAGTAATTACAGGCAAAAATGTCGAAGACGGTTCGGAAATTAATTTTTCTTCCTCTCCGGATATAGGTTATAATCCGGTATTTTTCCGTGATGGAAGCAATGTCTATGCTCTTGTTCCTATTTCGTATGCAGTAGATTATTCCTCCAGTGTGAAATTTACAATCGAATGTCAGGGAAGTACATCCGAATTGGAGCTTGCCGTTAAAAGTAAAACATACCGTGCGCAAAATTACAATATTTCTGTTGAACTTATATCTCAGTATAGAGACGGAAATGCAACAGCTGCTTTTGCGGAGGGAATGGCGCCGTATTTTGCAAATAAAGAGACTCAAAGATATTTCTCCGGTAATCTGATATATCCTGCGTCTTCTCTTAAAAATCTAAACAGTGTAAAAACTGGATACGGAGTGTACAGAACCCTGACTGCGACTGGAACACAATATCGTCATGACGGAGTAGATTTTATGGTTGGGGCAACAGATTCAGCTTTAGCGGCTTACGGAGGGAAAGTAATATTTGCCGGGCAGCAGACAATGAGCGGAAGAACAGTAATTATAGATCATGGATACGGGCTAAAGACCTTGTACGCGCACCTTAACTCAATTTCTGTATCTGAAGGTGATATTGTAGAGCAGGGGCAGGAAATCGGAATAGTTGGTAATACCGGATTTACAGACACAACAATGCTGCATTTCGGAATGTATGTATTTAATGTTCCTGTTTGTCCCTATAACTATTTTGATTCGGAAATTAAAATAGCCGAATAGTATTAAATACGATTCTTGAGATGTTAATTACACCGTCAAAACACTTTATGACGGTTATTATCTAATATATAATCCTAAAGTAAAAAATTCATCCCTTGGGATGAATTTTTTACTTTATACAACTGTTTATCTCTTAAACCGGATGGATAAGTTTTTCAGGCAATTGTGTTCCGTTCGTATGTTTTTATATTATATAATTTGAAATTCTTCACTTTCAAACAACATAGAATAAAATACAAATTGTATGAAGAATACTTCCGGCGACACAAAAAATATGAAAAACAGAGTGTATATATCTATGTTTTTTCCCGAATGCATAGAAAACCGCTCCTATTGTATATGCGATACCGCCGGCTATGAGAAAGACGGTCCCGTTAGTTCCGAGAGAAGCAGATGTGGTTTTCCATGTAACGATAACACACCATCCCATCGCAAGGTAACAAACCATAGAAAAGAGCTTAAATTTCTGCAAATTAACTGCATTCAATACAATGCCCAACGCTGCCATTCCCCAAATGATACCAAATATTACCCAGCCAAGAGCAGTGTTAGCTTCTCTGATTGAACAAAGTGCTATAGGTGTATATGTTCCTGCGATTAAAACAAAAATTGTACAGTGATCCATGATACGAAATATCCATTTCGCGTTAAGCTTTTTACTCAGTCCGTGGTAAATACTCGACATAGTATACAGAAAAATCATTGACGCTCCGAAGACTGCCGAGCTGACTATGGCATATGCATTATTATGAAAAGCAGAAACAAGAATACAAAGGACTGCTGTAGTAATACCGACCGCACCGCCGGCAATGTGAGATACCATATTGAAAATTTCTTCGCCTTTTGTATATTCAGGGATTTCTCTTATTGATACAGTTTTTTCTTTTCCCATATTGTATCGTACCTTTCTCCTATAAATAGTGTCTGATTTTTATTTTTTTCCGCGGTCAGTATGTTTTCTATATTTGTGTAAACAAAGGATGATCGGGAAAACTGGCTACTGTGTGAAATTTATTATAGCATATTTCCCGATATAATACAAGAAATACTGACTTACTTTATTTCTTACTGCTTATGACCATACTTTGGTGTCTATCCTGAAATTCTAAATGATCAGGTTTATTAAAAAAGGTATTGACAAATCTGCATAAAAGTAGTATTATTGTATTAGTTAAGTGATACAACGGCAGAGAATAGTATGAACAGGCATACAAAATCTGAGATGTTAATCAACATTAGGGAACCAAAATTTTTGTAAGGAGTAGAGGTTAAAGGTATAATTTTAAATATGGAATATAATTTTGACAACGAGAGACCCATATATATTCAGCTTGTAGAAATGCTGAAAATAGAAATTATTTCCGGAAGAATTAAAAGCGGAGAGAAGCTGCCTTCGGTAAGAGATTTCGCAATGAAAGCAAAGGTAAATCCCAATACTATGCAAAAGGCGCTCTCGGAGCTTGAGCGGGAAAATCTTATTTATACAGAGCGGACAAATGGAAAATATGTTACCGATGATAATAATTTGATAGAAAATATAAGAAATGAAATAGCCTCGGAGCTGGTTAGTAACTTTGTAAAGGCTATGAATAATATAGGTATATACGGCGAAGAAATAAAGCAATATATGATAAATGAAGGGAACGGGTAATATGGAGCTGATTGAATGTAAAAATCTGTGCAAAAGCTTTGATAACAAAGTAATTTTAAATGACATTAATCTTAAAATCGGAAAGGGCAAAATAATCGGCCTTCTCGGAAAAAACGGCCAGGGGAAAACAACCCTGATAAAGCTTATGAACGATTTGCTTACTCCTACAAGCGGAGAAGTTTTAATAAACGGAAAAAAGCCGGGAATCGAAAGTAAAAAGATTATATCCTATCTTCCTGAGAGAACATATTTAGATAAAGAAATGCGCGTATCCGATGTGCTGAAATTTTTCGAAGAATTTTACGGCAATTTCAATTCTGAAAAAGCACTTCAGCTGCTGAAAGCGTTAGATTTAGACGTAAATCAGCGGTTAACAAAAATGTCGAAAGGTATGCAGGAAAAGGTTCAGCTTATATTAGTAATGTCAAGAGAAGCCGAAATATATCTTCTGGACGAGCCTTTGGGAGGAGTCGATCCTGCAACGCGGGACTATATATTAGACACTATACTGTCTAATTTTAAAGAGGGTGCATGTGTAATTATATCAACTCATTTAATATCCGATATAGAAAGAATATTAGACGAGGTTATATTTATAGATAAGGGACAGATAATTTTGAACTCTGCGGCTGACGAGCTGCGAAGCAAGGAAAAAACGAGCATAGACGAAATATTCAGGAGGCATTTCAATGTTAGGTAAAGTACTTAAATATGATTTAAAATGGATATATAAACTGATTTTGATTTTTTATTGTTTAGCTCTTATTTTTTCAGTATTTACAAGGATTTTTTTCAGTATTGAAAATTCAGTGTTATTTAATGTAGTTGGAAGTATTTGCAGTGGGTGCGCAATAGCAATGATGGTAAGCTGCCTAATTAACACCCTTATGAGAGCATGGGTGCGCTTCCTCAGAAACATTTATAAAGATGAAGCTTATCTGACACATACTCTGCCTGTTGAAAAGAAAACCGTTTATTTGTCAAAGGTTCTGTCCGCGATTATCTGTTCTTTTACGACAATGACAGCAATAATTTTGTGTCTGTTTATTTGTTATTATTCAGAAAAAAACATGATGGTCTTAAAAGAGCTTTTAGAGCTCGCTGCTAATACTTATAATACAACGGTAATCAGCCTGCTCTTGACCGTTACCTTTGTGTTGTTTTTAGAAATTGTATTTATTCTTTTATTGGGATATGTAGGTATCATTATGGGGCACAGATCAAATAAAAACAAAATGGCAAAATCTCTTATCTGGGGATTTGGTTTATATATTTTAACCTCTGGGCTAACTTTAGTTCTTATATTTATTTTTGGCTTATTCAACAGCGGTGTTATGAATTTTATTAATACCACGGATATAATTAATATAGATTCTATAAAGATGGTCATGTATGCAGGGACTGCAGTATACCTTATTTATAATGTTATATATTATTTTGTCGGAAAACACCAGCTTGAAAAGGGAGTAAATATAGATTAAAAAGTTTCCTGTACAATATTTCACAGCTATTTCCCGGATTACAGTTAAAATAATTGCATCAGGCAATGTCAGATTATATAGAACATTGCCTGATTTATTTTTAGATATTTTTATTTCTTTCCGCCGGAACCGTTCGATTTCGTCATAAAAACTCTTTTAATGTATAGTAATTTAGGCCTAAATTAATTATTTTTTTCAATATCCTGTAATGAAACAGAATAATCGTGCTTTATCGGTTTCCATTTTACGTGTATAAAAAGGGAAATAATTCCGAGAGGTAATTCTATAAAATCATACCATGGCCAGAAGATTAAAAAGAAAATCTGCTTTGAGACCGGGCATCGAATATGAGCACGTTCACGAAAGAGTACAAGGGCTCCAGTAATTACTGAAAAAAGCCAATACGCGGCAAAAGCCGTAAGGGCGGTTCCGGCAATACTCAGAAATGTTTTTTCTGCCGTATTGCCTGAGATGATACTTCGGAATGTTTCTGCGATTGCCGGGAGTGTGACACAAAAGAAAGAAAACAGTCCGGCGGGAAATAAATACATAAACATATCATAACATGATAAATGTGATTTTCCGGGGCTGAATATACCGGAAGCCAGCTTGGGTGCTGCTGCAATAAAGCATGCAAGCCGTCCCTTAATCCAGCGTATTCTCTGACGGATTGCCACCCGAATTTCATGAGGCTGTTCATCATAGAATTCAGCCGCTTCACAAAATTCAATTTTTTTCCCCTTAATTACGCTTTCCATAGTAAACTGTGTGTCTTCGGTAAGATATGTACAGTGCCAGCCACTGCAAAGCAATGAACTTTTTACTGCCCATCCGGTACCTGCTATATGAGTACTCATGTTAAGCAAGGTTCGCGGACGGTGAAGAAAAAATGATGATCGCATAAAATGTATGCCATACGAGGCGGAAATAATATTTTGGCTGAAATTTTTTGTGTTCCGGTACCCGACGCATATATCCGCGCCGGCTGACATAGCTTTATTTATTTCAGATATGAAATTTTTACGTAGTAAATTATCTGCGTCAAAGAAAATAAAACAGTCAAAATTATTTATTCCATAGTCGCTGTCAATTTTACCAAAAAGATATTCAAGTGCATAACCTTTCCGTGCACGGAGACTGTCATGACGTTCATACACAATTGCACCGTGCTCGCGACAGATTTGCGCAGTATTATCGTTACAATTGTCAGCTACTATAAAGACGGTTATATAGGAACGGTCATAATCCTGGTCTTTAATAGAATCAAGAAGTCTGCCGATCACTGCGGATTCATTTCGCGCACTTATTACAACGCCGTATTTCTTTTTTATATCTGAAGGCGGAAAAACTTTTGATTTTGAAAATAAACCTATAAGAACGAATACAAAACGATATAAAGACAGAATAGTTACTGCTGTAGTAATGTATCCGAATATTTTTAGTAACATAAAATTACCTATTTAGTTTGTATGAAAAGCCAGCTACTTATGCAATCTGCTCGGAGCAGGCTTTTTTAGCGGTGTTTAGTATGATAATTATTCAAAATATATTTTTGCGGCACGGTCATTGCCGCCGTAATCTTTAAGTATTGCGCATTTGGAAGCACCGTATAAAAAGGCGAGATTTCTGATTTCTTCGGCTTGGTCGTATCCAATTTCCAAAAGAAGAACACCGTTTTTTTTGAGAAGCGGCGGATATATCTTTAAAAAAGCACGGTAAAATTGCATGCCGTCATCTCCGCCGTCAAGGGCAATATAAGGTTCTGCTTTAACCTGTGGGGACAAAGATTCGATTACCGAGGTTCTGATATACGGCGGATTGGATACTATTATATCATATATATGCGTAAATCCGTAGTGCTTTTGGAGATCTGATATTAACGTGGGATTTCTTGCGTCAGCTTCTATAATTCTGAGACGCGTCGCAACACCATTTATATCAGCGTTGCGGTGGGCAATTTGTACTGCCGGGTGAGAAATATCGGTGGCGTCTCCCTGAAGGTCGGGTCTTTCACAAAGGGAGGATATAGCAATACAGCCGCTTCCTGTACATAAATCTAAAAAGCGTCCGTTTACAGGGGCGGCTTTAACAAGCTGGTCAACAAGCAGCTCGGTATCCGGCTGAGGAACAAGAACATCCGGGGTGACTTTGTAGGTTTGATTTCGGAAATACCATTCACCGATGACATATGCAAGCGGTTCTCCAGCATCAACCCGTGCAGCTGCTGCTTTAAAGCAATTTTCGTCTTTATAAAAGTCGCTCAGAATTCTTCTTTCATGTTCTGTCATAATATATCTTTGTCATCTGTTTTTTTCGTATTTTCCTCTGAGGTTAAATTGTTCTGCGCCGAGTTGCAGTCCTTAATATTGTCATCTGCGGCGCTGTTAGAATTTTCAGAGTCGGGAGCGTTTTCAATTTTGCTATTATCTGTTTCGCTCTTTACTTCGGTTTTATCTACAGAGTGCTCGGGGAATTCTTCTGGCATACTGCTTTTAAGTGCTTCGATAGCAACGGCAAGCTGCTCAAGATCCGGCTCGCGAGTTGTGATTCTCTGCATCCAAAGACCGGGAGCTGACAACGCTCTGACGAGTCGGTTGTCATGCTTTCCGGCATACATCAGAAATTCATATCCTACGCCTACTACAATGGGCAGCATAGCCAGTTTAGTAGCAAAACGAATTATAACGCTGTCCCATGTGACAAACGGAAGCGAGTAAATCAGAATAGAAATTGCAATCATAACAAACATAAAGCTTGTTCCGCATCTGGGATGAAAACGTTTAAATTTTTTCGCGTTTTCGGGGGTCAGTTCTTCTCCCGCTTCATAGCAGAATATCGATTTGTGTTCTGCGCCGTGGTATTCGAACGTCCTTTTAATCTCGGACATAAAAGAGACGCCCCATAAATATGCGACGAAAATCAGGACTTTTATAACTCCTTCGACAAGATTTTTAAACCATCCGAGATTGCCGCCTGTAAGATGATCTACACCCTTTGTCATAAAAATAGGCAGGAAAAAGAATATACCGACGCCGAGGACAAGTCCCAAAACAGTGGAAATTACCATGACGATGTCCATAATGCTTTTTCCGAATTTTGTGCGAAGCCATTTTTCGAATTTTGATTCCTCTTCTTCCTCGTCAATTCCGTATGCTTCAGCAGAAATTGATAAGGTTTTATAACTTAAAATCATCATTTCAATGAAATTTACAGCCCCTCTTATAATCGGAATATTGAGAATTTTAACTTTTTTTCTTATTGATATGAATTCCCTGTTTTCTGTGACAATTTCACCGTTTTCGCGGCGGACGGAAACAGAATATCTGTTTTTATGCCGCATCATTACTCCTTCAAGAACTGCCTGTCCTCCGACTACACCAAGCCGCGGATTGACTTCAACTTTATTTTTCATTATATATTAAATCCTGCATCCTTTCACTTTTGTTTGATTTTCACCCAGCCTGCATAAATTTTGCCGTTCGGTTATCCGGATATAACCTTTAATAAAATGTTATATATCGCCTGTTAAGACACTGTCTTTTAAAGCTAAATGTTCCTTTGATGTAACAGTGTATGTAATAGCCGGCTTCAGAACCGCTTACTATATAAGACGTCTTTCTGCTGAATATGTGGTTGATAGAAAATAAGCTGTCGTTTAAAATGTATATTAAAATTATATCATGGATAGCATACATCGTCAAGCAAAAATCAAATGAAGAATTTGCTTATATACTAATAGTTTGTAAAAGAAATTTTTCAATAAAGGGCTTGCACCGTCAAATGACGTGGCAACCATTTCAGTAGGAGATTGTATCTCCCACTGAATGGTGAAATGTAACCCGTCGCCATTAAAGCTGCCGCTTTAATGGCGATTGCCTTAATGGCGGGGACATCTTGCCTAAGTTATAAAAAAGCTGCTGCAAAGAATTACATTTGCAGCAGCTCCCAGAGAGCATAAATATATTTTTTATTTCTGCTCGGGTTCGTACATTTCTTTTTGCTTAACTAAGCGCGCATATTTAGCTTTTGCAGCCTCGGCAGCCTCAGCGAACAGCTTTTCAGCCTTTTCCGGGAAGGACTGTGCAAGACGGCTGTAACGTGTCTCGCTCTTGATGAAGTCAATATAATCCGCTGTGGGTTCTTTCGAATCAATAGTAAGCGGATTTTTTCCTTCAGCAACAGCCGCAGGATTGTAACGGAACATCTGCCAGTAACCTGCGTCTACCGCGCGTTTAATTTCAAGCTGGCAGTTAGTCATGCCGCCTTTGACTCCATGCATTTCGCAGGGAGAATAACCAATTACGATTGAAGGACCGTGATATGCTTCAGCTTCTGCAAGCGCCTTAAGCGTCTGATCCATATCTGCACCCATAGCTATTTGTGCTACATAAACATATCCGTAGCTCATAGCAATTTCAGCAAGATTCTTCTTTGCAATTGATTTTCCTGCTGCGGCAAATTGAGCAACCTGACCTATCTGAGAAGCTTTTGAAGCTTGTCCGCCGGTATTGGAATATACTTCAGTATCAAATACCATGATATTAACGTCTTCTCCGGAGGCGATTACATGGTCAAGACCCCCAAAGCCAATGTCATATGCCCAGCCGTCTCCTCCGAAAATCCAGACGGATTTTTTCGCGAGATAATCCTTTTCCGCAAGGATTGCATCCTTTAAAGGATTGCTACAGCTGCAGTTTTCGAGAAGTTCTATAAGATCTGCGGCAGCTTTTTTGTTTGACTTGCTGTCGTCCTTTGTATCGAGGAATGCCTCAAAAACAGGCTTTTTGTCTTCAGAAACCTCTTCCTTAAGCTGTTCTACATAACCGATCAAACGGTCGCGTATTGCTTTCTGTCCGATATAGATACCAAAACCGTGTTCAGCATTATCTTCGAACAGTGAGTTTGCCCATGCCGGTCCGTGGCCGCTTTCTTTATTAACAGTATACGGTGTGGCAGGCGCTGAACCTCCCCAGATAGATGAGCAGCCTGTTGCGTTGGAGATGTACATATTTTCTCCGAAAAGCTGGGTGATAAGACGTGCATATGAGGTTTCGGCACATCCTGCGCAGGAGCCGGAAAACTCAAGCAACGGCTGCTTGAATTGACTTCCTTTAAGGGAGGTTGGTGCAAACGGCAGATCCTTTTTCTCTGATACATTGTCAACAGCATAATTAAATGCCGCCTGTTGATCAATCTGGCTTTCCTGAGATACCATTTCAAGAGCTCTTTTTTCAGGCTTTGTCGGACATACATGTACGCAAAGACCGCATCCCATACAGTCGAGAGGCGAGATTGCAACTGTAAATTTGTAGTTCTCGCAGCCCTTTCCGATCATTTTTGCAGTAAATTTTGTTGATTCCGGTGCTGCAGCAGCTTCTTCGGCGTTCATAGCAAACGGACGAATTGTAGCGTGAGGACATACAAAGGAGCACCTGTTACACTGAATGCAGTTTTCAGGATGCCATACGGGTACGTCCACTGCAACGCCGCGCTTCTCATACGCTGCTGCTCCCTGAGGCATTGTGCCGTCGGCAAGGTCGCCGGTGAAAGCTGAAACCGGCAAGCTGTCTCCCTGCATTACCGAAACCGGTTTGACAATGTTCTTTACAAAGGAAACGAGTTCAGGGCGCTTACCTGTAATTTCAAGAGGCTTTTCGTTGTTTTCGGCTTTCTTCCAGCTCTCTGGAACATCAATTTTGACGAGTGCGTCTACACCGGCTTCAATTGCCTTATAGTTCATTTCAACAACGGCCTCGCCTTTTTTGAGATATGACTTTTTAGCCATATACTTCATGTATTCTACGGCTTTATCGATAGGAATAATGTTTGCAAGCGCAAAGAAAGCAGACTGAAGCGTAGTGTTTGTGCGTTTGCCCATTCCGATTTTTTTGCAGAGATTAATTGCGTCAACGGTGTAGAACTGAATATTATTGTTCGCAATATAATTTTTTACTTCTGCAGGAAGATGCTTGTCCAGGGCTTCCGCATCCCACTGACAGTTGAGAAGGAATATTCCTCCGGGTTTTACATCGTTGACAATCTTATAGCCTGATAGAATATAAGAGGGATTATGACATGCGACAAAATCCGCTTTTGTAACATAGTATGAACTTTTAATAGGATGATCGCCGAAGCGCAGGTGGGAAATTGTAATACCGCCGGTCTTCTTTGAATCGTACTGGAAATATGCCTGAATATATTTATCTGTGTGGTCTCCGATTATTTTGATGGAGTTTTTGTTAGCACCGACAGTTCCGTCTCCTCCGAGTCCCCAGAACTTACAGCTTATTGTACCGGGCGCTGATGTATCTGGAACGGAATGTTCAGGAAGAGAATGTCCGGTAACGTCATCTACAATACCGATCGTGAAATTGTGCTTGGGCTTTTCGCTGTTCAGGTTTTCATATACTGCGAATACGCTCTGCGGAGGAGTATCCTTTGAGCCGAGACCGTAGCGGCCGCCGACAACCTTGATATCGGAAATTCCCTGCTCGGCCAGTGAGGCAACTACGTCAAGATAGAGCGGATCGCCGATTGCACCGGGCTCTTTTGTGCGGTCAAGAACTGCTATCTTTTTGCAGGTCGAAGGAATAGCCGCAACCAGCTTTTCACCGCAGAAGGGGCGGTATAGACGTACCTTAATTAGTCCGACCTTTTCGCCGTTTGCGTTCATATAGTCTATAACCTCTTCGGCTACGTCACAGATGGATCCCATTGCAACAATTACACGGTCAGCGTCAGGAGCACCGTAATAGTTGAAGAGTTTATAATCTGTTCCGATCTTCTCATTTACCTTGTTCATGTAGTCTTCAACAATGGCGGGAAGAGCCTCGTAGTACTGGTTGCATGCCTCGCGGTGCTGGAAGAATATATCCCCGTTTTCGGCTGAACCGCGCAGAACCGGGTGTTCCGGATTTAGCGCGCGTTTTCTAAAGGCACGTACTGCGTCCATATCTACCATATCTTTCAGATCGGCGTAATCCCAGACTTCAATTTTCTGAATCTCATGAGATGTGCGGAAACCGTCGAAGAAGTTTATAAAGGGAACCCGGCCTTTGATTGCCGCAAGGTGTGCGACTGCCGCGAGATCCATGATTTCCTGAGGATTGGATTCTGCGAGCATAGCGCAGCCCGTCTGGCGGCACGCATAAACATCGGAATGATCTCCGAAAATATTAAGTGCATGAGACGCAACCGTACGAGCAGATACGTGAATTACTCCGGGGAGAAGTTCACCGGCAATTTTGTAAAGATTGGGTATCATTAAAAGAAGTCCCTGAGAAGCAGTAAAAGTGGTTGTAAGCGCACCGGCAGCAAGACTTCCGTGTACGGCACCGGCAGCACCTGCTTCGGACTGCATTTCAACAACCTTTACATTATCTCCGAAAATATTTTTTGCCGGATCACCGGCTACATTTTTATCAGTAGCGCTCCATGTGTCAACCTGTTCCGCCATAGGACTTGAAGGCGTAATAGGATAGATGGCAGCAACCTCGGTAAACGCATATGATGCATGCGCCGCCGCAGTGTTTCCGTCCATGGACAGCTTCTTGCGTGAAATTTTATTGTCAGCCATAGATATTATATATCCTCCTAAATTGTTTTCAATTATTAAATATTCTATCACTTTTGCTCTGTTTTGTAAAGATATTAATGTAAACTTTTTATTTTGTTATATTTTCTATCTTTATACATATATCAGTGTTAACAATTTTTTATCAAATAATATTTGACGTATTGCAAATGACATGATATAATATTACGATATCATATAATTGTTTTTTTGACGCAGCGAATTTAATAGAAAATTTGTCGTGCTAAAGTTTTACGCCTGAAGGACCGCGGACTGCCGTCACGGAGAGGCGGATGTCGAACAGGCTTTATATTATGAACAGGAATTTGTTTAGTGCTGAATTATTGTTTGTCCGGGTTCAGTAAATGGCGGTCAGAGAAAAGCAATGTGATTCAGAATAAAAGATTAAAAGTTTAGAAGCGCCGGGTTGCGGCGCTGGATACTATATTGATAAGAAACAAAAGGAATAAACTATGCCGAAATACACTGAAAAAATAAAGAAACAGTTACTTCCGTTGGTTCCGCTTGACGGTGTTGTGATCTTTCCTGCGATTCCGATCAGTGTGGAGCTGACGTCAAAACAAGCTGTTAAAGCTTGTGAAAAGGCGAGCAGTAATGACGGAGAGGCTTTCTTTGTACTTAGAAAATTTGATGATTCGAGAGCGGCTGTCTCTGCGGCCAGCTCGGATATTTTAATTCCGGAAAAAGATGTATATACAATAGGCTGCACAGCATTCATAAAGCAGATTGTAAAATTCCGTGAAGACAATGCGAGGGTTGTGGTAGAGGGTATAAGCCGCGCAGAGATTGTCTCTCTGATCACCGACGATGAAAAAATTCCGATGGCGACTGTTTTAAATAAATCTGTAAAGCTTGAAAGTGACGGAGATCCTGAGGTTGAAGCACAAATTTTTGCTTTGCGTAATTTTTTTAATGAATTTTCAGAAAGGCTCCCTAAGCTGTCGAGCGATCTTTTGCTCTCTGTTCAGTCAATTACTTCTCCCGGCCTTCTTTCTGATTTTATTGCTTGCAATACGCTTGTTGATATAAGAGACAAGCAGGAGGTTCTTGAACAGTTCGATCCCATTGAGCGTGTCCGCAGACTGGCTTTTATTCTTGCGCGTGAAGGGGAAATCGTCAAGACCGGAATGGATATCCGGGAAAAGGTTCACGCGCATATAGAAAAAAGTCAGAGGGAGTATTATCTGCGCGAACAGCTGAAGCTGATTCAGTCTGAGCTTGGGGAATCTGTACGCGATTCCGATATTGCCGGTGGCTTCTATGACGAAGATGATTCGGAAATATCGGAATACATGGAGAAAATTGCTCTTGCAAAGCTGCCGCAGGAGGTTGAGGAAAAGCTTATAAAGGAGACGAAAAAGCTCGCGAAGACTCCCTTTAATTCAGCTGAGGCCGGCGTACTTCGGAATTATCTTGATGTGTGTCTTGAAATTCCGTGGAATAAAAGAACTAAGGATCGCGTTGATATAGAAGCTGCAAGAAAAATTCTCGACCGCGATCACGACGGTCTTGAAAAGGTCAAGGAAAGAATCATTGAATATTTAGCGGTCAAGCAGTTAAATCCTGATCTGAGGCATCAAATAATCTGTCTGGTAGGACCTCCAGGAACCGGAAAAACATCTATTGCAAAATCGATTGCCGATTCAATGAAGCGGAAATATGTCCGCGTTTCGCTCGGGGGAATACGGGACGAGGCTGATATACGGGGGCACCGTAAGACATATATAGGCTCGATGCCCGGACGTATAATAACTGCGGTTACGCAGGCTGGAGTTTGCAATCCGCTGATTCTTTTGGATGAGATTGATAAGCTTTCCCACGATGCTCACGGAGACCCTGCGTCGGCGATGCTTGAGGTTCTTGACCGGGAGCAGAATAAGGCGTTTAGAGATCATTTTGTCGAGCTTCCGGTAGATCTCAGCGGTTGTATGTTCATTGCAACGGCAAATACAGCCGAGACGATACCGAAGCCTCTTATCGACCGTATGGAGGTAATTGAGCTTCATACGTACACGCGGCACGAAAAGCTGTCGATTGCCAAAAATCATCTGATTCCGAAGCAGCGCAGATTTCACGGTCTGACTGCAAGGAACCTGAAGTTTACCGATGATGCAATATACGAAATTATTGACTATTACACTGCGGAGGCTGGAGTCAGAAAACTTGAAAGGGAAATAGCCTCGATATGTCGAAAGGCTGCGAAGAAAATAGTTGAATACAAAGCCTTGTCTGAAGACGGTAAGAAAAAAGGCAGGGAATGCATAAAGGTCAGCCGGGATTCCGTATCACAGCTTCTTGGTGCACGTAAAATAATACCGGACAATATTGAAAACAACGATGATATCGGCGAGGTAAACGGGCTTGCATATACAGAGGTGGGCGGAGATTTGCTTCATATTGAAGCCGTCTCTATGCCCGGAACCGGTAAAATTGAGCTTACCGGCTCGCTTGGAGATGTTATGAAAGAATCTGCGCATGCCGCCGTTACGTATATTAGAGCGCACGCAGAGCAGCTTTCTATCGCTCCGGATTTTTACAAAACAAGGGATATTCATATTCATGTTCCGGAGGGGGCAGTTCCTAAAGACGGTCCTTCTGCGGGGGTGACTATTGCAACTGCGCTTGCAAGTGAGCTTTCCGGAAGAAAGGTTCGGCGTGATATCGCCATGACCGGAGAGATTACACTGCACGGCCGGGTGCTTCCAATTGGAGGTTTGCGTGAAAAAACCGCAGCAGCTTATAAAACAGGCGTAAAGACGGTGCTGATACCGAAAGAAAATGAACGGGATCTGGAAGACATAGATCCGGTTGTTAGAGAAAAACTTCGTTTCGTACCCTGCTCGCGCATAGGGGATGTATTGGCAGAGGCGCTGATTTAACATATTGATTACAGTTTTTCCGCTCAATATAAGCGTGTACAAAAATATTTGCTCAGAGGAGATTTCCGGAAATGACAAGATCGGATCTTAATCTTAATAATCTGTCGCTTGCGGCAGTTGCCGGGATACCGCAGCAGTTTGTCTGCGACGGGCTTCCCCAAGTCGCTTTTTCCGGACGCTCCAATGTCGGAAAAAGCTCGCTTATTAATACTTTGCTCGGAAGGCGCTCATTGGCCAGAGTCAGTTCAACACCGGGAAAAACTATCACGGTAAATTATTATGATATTGACGGAAAGCTGTATTTTGTCGATCTTCCGGGATATGGTTTTGCAAAGCGCAGTCCAGAGGAGAGAAAACGGCTGTCAGGACTTGGCGACGGATATTATGCGAGTCAGAAGCCAGCTCTTACTGTTCAGCTTATCGATATAAAATCAGGGCCTACGGCAGATGATTATACTATGCTTGATTTCCTCAGACGTACGGAAAAGCCATACGTCATTGCGGCGACAAAATGCGACAAAATCGGTAGAACTGAACTGAACAAAAGGATTTCTGACCTTTCCGAATATGGTCAGGTTGTTGAGTTTTCTTCTCTTAAAGGGACCGGACGTGACGAGCTATGGAATCTGATAATTGCTTCGGCGGTGGTATAACTCAGGCAAGATGTCCCGCTATTAAGGCAATCGCCATTAAAGCGGCCGCTTTAATGGCGGCGGGTTACATTTCAAAATTCAGTGGGAGATACAATCTCCTGCTGAGTGGTTGGCCACGCCATTTGGCGGGGCAAGTCCCTTATTGAATCCGGCGACGGAACGCCGCATAGCGGGCTTTCAGCCCTTATTGAATACATGCTGTATATGTGTTTTAGAAAGGAATATAGTTACAGATGCGCGAAACTTTGCTTATTTATCTTATGCGAATTCCGGCGATATTGTTTGCAATATCGGTACATGAAAGCGCACACGCTTGGGTCGCATATAAGCTCGGTGATCCTACAGCGAAAAATGCCGGTCGAATTTCCTTGAATCCTCTCAGGCATTTAAATCCTGTCGGAATGATTATGATGCTTCTTGTCGGTTTCGGATGGGCCAGTCCGGTAATGATCAACGCAGGAAATTTTAAAAAGCCTAAGGTCGGTATGGCGGTTTCATCTCTTGCCGGGCCGCTTTCCAATCTGCTTCTCGGATTTATCGGAGCCGCAGGGATGATGCTTACTGTTCAGTTTGGCGATCCTTCGCTTAGAATTGTTCAGGCTTTGGTTTTGTTTTTCAATGTGTTTATAAGCCTGAATGTAAGTCTTGCTGTTTTTAATCTGATACCTGTTCCGCCGCTTGACGGCTCGAGAATTTTATTGCTTTTTTTGCCGGAGCGTATCTATTTTAAAATAATGCGTTATGAACAATATATCCTTATCGCGCTTATAGTGCTCATGGTAACAAATGTTATTACGGTTCCGATTTCAAGTATTTCAAGAGTAATAATTAACGGTATGTTTTATCTGCTTTCTCTTCCATTCAGAGCATAAAAATCAGGCTATGCGTAAAATAAAACAGCGTTTGAAAATTTCAGAAAAATTTCATTGTGCGAAGGTTTTTGAGCGTCAGGCCATACAGACGATTGTCAGTATAGCCTGAGCAGGATAGATTTTTAGAATATACGAGAGGTATTGTCATATCTATGGACGAAATAAATTACCATCTTCCGGTGTTTGAGGGGCCGCTTGAGCTGTTGCTTTCACTGATTTCTAAAAATAAAGTTGATATATCAGACATACCAATTGCTTTGATTTTCGATCAGTATATGGAATATATAAACATGGCTCAGGCGGCAGACATGGAGCTTGCAGGAGATTTTATTGTTATGGCGGCCGAGCTTATGCTCATTAAAAGCAAGCTGCTTTTACCGACTCCCGAGAAAAATGAGGAAGATCCGAGATCTTCTCTTGCCGCTGCTCTGCTGGAGTACAGCAGGATAAAAACGGCCGCGGAAATGTTAGAGGATTATTATTCTGAATCAGGCGGGCGCTTGGCTAAGGAACCCGAAAGTCTGGAAAAAGATTCAAGCTATGTTGCTGACGACAGTGTTGCGCGGCTCGAACGCGCTTTCCGAAGTGTTCTTTCAGGAAAATTCGGAAGAACTTCCGGGACGGAGAAACGCCAGCCGGAAAAGATGCTTGGTCAGCTTCTCAGCAGGGGCGGAAGACGAATTCCTGTTCCGGTAAAAATTTACGGTATTATGCGCCGGCTTTACAGACGCGGAGATTGTTCTTTTCGCAGCTTGCTGCTTGAAGGAAATGACCGTGCGGAGGTTATAACCATATTTGTCGCGGTGCTTGAGCTCCTGCGGTCGCAGCGTATCTCGATTACGGAGAAGGAAGACGATGATCTCACGCTGCATCTGTACGCATCCTGAAAAGAAACGGAGGAATCGGTATGCCTTTAGAGGGGCGGGACGAGCTACTCAGGACAATAGAAGCAATTTTGTTTGCGTCTGGTTATCCTGTCAGATTCAGCGTTATTGCTGATGTGCTTTCGATTGATGAGGAAAAAGCGCGGGAGCTTGTAGCAGAGCTTTCAAGGAGCTATGATGACCGCGGAATTGAGCTTGCCGTGCTCGGTGACGAATGTCAGCTCTGCAGTAAATCTAAATATGAAGAGCCCGTACGGGCGGCACTTGGAATAAGACGGGGAACAAAGCTTTCCCAGGCACTTATGGAGGTCCTTTCAATCGTTGCGTACCGTCAGCCGGTGACACGTGCATATATTGAACAGGTTCGCGGTGTTGACTGCTCGTATTCGATTACATCGCTGCTCGACAAGGGAATGATAGAGAATAAGGGGCATTTGGAGCTTCCGGGCAGGCCTGCGCTTTACGGAACAACTTCCGATTTTCTCCGCGTTTTTGGGTTATCCTCCTTGCAGGAGCTTCCGCCGATTGAGCTTTTTGACTCTGTAAATAAAGAAGACGGAGATATTTCCGGAGAATCGTCTGACGGAGCAGAATAGAGCAAATATTTATTACGGATGTGGCAGATATGGTATGGATTATTGTATTGCTTTGCATTATTTTAACTGTTTTCCTTATTTTAACGTTGAGACTTGGGCTTCGAATACGCTATTCAGAAGAAAAAGGTTTGACGGTTGTGCTTACCGCGGCCGGAGTTCCATTGAGGCTTATATATCCGGAAACAAGAAAAACGGTAAAAATCAGACTTCGTGATTTTACTCCGCGTGCTGTGAAAAAAAGAAGAGAAAAATCAAATAAAGAAAAGTTCAAGTCAAGGAAAATCAGCCGGAAGCAGAACGGAAAGAATGAAAAAAGAAAACAAACGTTCTCAGATAAGCTGGAAATGCTGCGTCAGATTATACGGATCGTCAGGCTCTTGCTTAGACGGTTTCTCACATATTTGCGTACGGATATAAGATGTTTTGAAATTACAGTTTCCGGCATGGATGCTGCTGAGACTGCTATTGTATACGGTGCAGTATCTCAGAGCGCTGCATATTTGTTTGAATTGCTTGATAATAATACAAATGTGCGATGGAAAAATGCGGATAAATGCGGTATTTATATAGATTTTGTAGGAGATCATTGCGAAGCTGCTGTCGATATTACATTATCATTGCGCGTCTGGCAGCTGCTTGATTTACTCTGGCGTGGGATATCGTCATTGTCCTTTGCGGCTGAAAAGCGTATAGGATGATAATTATGGCTTCCGAACTCAATAGTATTAAAATTTTAAATGCTGTGTGTCAGCTTTCGCGGCCGGCCGCAGAAGAAAGGAATAAATGGTATGGCTGATTCTGCATCAAATCTCGGTGAGATACTTAAAAATTCGATTGAAAGTATGAAGGATATTGCCGGAGTGAATACAATAATCGGAGATCCGATTAATACTCCGTCAGGAACTATTATAATTCCGGTGTCGAAGGTGTCTATGGGAATTGCTTCCGGTGGCCTTGATTACGGAAAAGGAGAGGGTACAAAAACAGCTCAGAGTTCGGAGGTAAAACGGAGCGGAAGAAAGAATTTTGGAGGCGGCGGAGGAACCGGAATCACTATTACTCCTGTCAGCTTTCTCGTAATTTCTGCGTCCGGGGATGTTGAAATTCTGAATGTCGGTGCCGATATGCCTCCTGCAGGACCTGTTGAATCGGTGGCGAATCTCATTGAAAAATCTCCCGATATACTGTCGCGTCTTAAAAATGTAGTTTCAGGCTTTAAGGGCGGTAAAGAAAATGATAAAGAGGGGAATACCTCTTCGGAAGGAGCCCCGGAAAAAGATCTGTGATTTTGCCGATATTTTAGTTTTATTTTAAGCGGCGAAGCTTTTTCAGGCATACAAGTGAAATTTTGTGCATATTCATTCACCAGATGAGTTAACTTAATTTGTATTCGGACGGTGTTGGATAGTGAGAAAGAAAAATTCTTCAAATATAGGCAATTCCGGGACAGGCGCGACTGCTTTCTTTATGACAGCGGCTGCGGTTGGTACGGTTGCCGCAGTTCTTTTGTCATACGCAGTGTTATCGGTGTGCGCCGCACTGATAACTACCTCGTCGGGAGAATCGGCCGGGCTTCCGGCTTCTTCAGATATGGGAGTACTTTCCGATTCCTGCGGAGACGGTTATATTGCTGCTATGGCTTCGGTAAGTCTTCCGTCCGGCGCAGGAATCGGCGACGCCGTATTTACCGGTTCAAAGCCGGATGATGTGATGACTTCAACGGAAACCGGAACTGAAAAGCCGATTGTACCAAGTCTGTCGAAGGAGGCCGAAGAAGCTTTTCCTGAAATTTCGGTGTCCGCTGAATGTGCTGCTCTTATGTGCGTTGAAACCGGGGAGCTGCTTTACGAAAAAAATGCTGATCTTCGCCATGCCATGGCGAGTACGACAAAGATTATGACTGCGCTTGTGGCACTTGAAAATTGTAAGCTTGATAATACGGTTACAGTATCCTCGGATGCGGTAGGTATTATAGGCTCCTCCGTGTATTTGTATGCGGGAGAACAGATGACGATGG
The DNA here is from genome assembly GCA_902462015.1 of uncultured Eubacteriales bacterium. Taxonomy (GTDB): domain Bacteria; phylum Bacillota; class Clostridia; order Oscillospirales; family CAG-272; genus UMGS911. Next base: position 48,401 of record CABPZV010000001.1, read on the forward strand.
AGTCTCTTCTCTACGCTCTGCTTCTTGAAAGCGCAAACGACGCTGCTGCGGCAATTGCAATAGAGGTATCCGGCAGCATAGAAGGCTTTGCTGAGCTTATGAATGAAAAAGCTGCTTCTCTTGGATTGGAACATACGCATTTTACAAATCCGCACGGGCTTGATAACGAGGATCATTATACTACAGCCCGCGAGCTGGCGGCGCTTACTTCGGCTGCTCTCCAAAATGAGACCTTCCGCGAGATTGTATCTACATATAAAAAATCGATTGAAATGCATAACGGACAGGGAAGCCGTCTGCTGATAAATCATAATAAACTCTTGAAAAGCTATGACGGAGCAATCGGGGTGAAAACCGGTTATACCTCAAACAGCGGCAGATGTCTTGTTACAGCGGCGAGCCGCGACGGACTGACTTATATCGCAGTAACTCTTAATGCGCCTGATGACTGGAACGATCACCGTAAAATGCTTGACGCCGGTTTCGGTTATTATGTCGGGGTGACTCTGGCTGAGCCAGGCTCCGAGAGTAGGTCTCTTCCGGTTGTCGGGGCGAAGGATACCGACAGCATAACGGTGTCAAATCATAACGGAGCATCCGCTATTCTTCGTTCCGGCGACACCAGCGTAACCTCTGTTGTTGAGCTGCCGCATTTTGTATATGCGCCGGTTAGTGAAGGTGTACAGATTGGGAAAATCCGATATTATCACGGTGATACTGAAGTTGGATCGGTTGAATTATATACGGAAACCGGAGCGGAGGAAGAAGAGATCAAGCTGTCGTTTTTTGATAAGCTTAAAGCGATATTTGGATTTTGACATAGTTGAAAGGGATTTGTCCGCATGGACCTTGATAATAAAAAGAATGAAGTTAAAGGGGAATGTGTCCGTATTCAAAAATATATCTCAGACTGCGGTATAATGAGCCGCAGAGCTGCGGAACGCGAGATAAGGCTGGGCAATATTAAAATTAACGGAATTTGTGCGGAACTTGGCGGTAAAGTCGATCCTGCGTCAGACGTTATCACTATCCGGGGCAAACAGATAAGGGGTAAAGATAAAAAGATAACCGTTATGCTTAATAAGCCTGCAGGGTATATTACAACACTGTCGGATGAGTATGGCCGAAAGTGCGTGGCGGATCTTGTATCGGATTATGGTGTGCGTCTGAATCCGGTGGGGCGGCTCGATAAGGATTCCGAGGGGCTCTTGCTGATGACTAACGACGGAATGCTTCTGCAGCATCTTACGCATCCGCGCTATAGTCTTCCTAAAGTCTATATTGTAACGGTAGATACAGTAATAACCGATAATCAGTTTAATTATCTCAGAGAACCTATGGAAATAGACGGTTATAAAATACGCCCTGTTCTATCGGAGATATTAGAAAGCTCATCAGAAGGTCATACGGTTTTACGTATGACGCTTCACGAGGGAAGAAACCGGCAGATACGAAAAATGTGCGCTGCAGCTGGACTTTCAGTAATTCGTCTTGAACGAGTTGCAGTCGGCGAGCTTACACTTGGAGAACTTCGTCCCGGGGAAAGCAGGCTTCTCACTGCCTCACAGCTTGAATATTTGTATTCGGCACTTAGCCTGTAAATAATTTCTATCTGTAAGAATTCTTTTCAGGGTATAATTATGATTATAAAATAATATAGAGAAGTACATAATAAATGTACATTTTTGTGATATATAAAAAGCTTCCGTATTCCTAATAGAGTTTCAATAAGAGGCTTGCCCCGTCAAATGGTGTGGCAACCATTCAGTAGGAGATTGTATCTTCCACTGAATGGGGTTGCCACGCCGCCTTAGAGGCCACCGCCTTAAGAGACGATCGCCATTAAGGCTGCAGCCCTAATGGCGAGACATCTTGCCTAAGTTATAAGGAATACGGAATTTTTGTTTTTATATTTACAATTTATTCAGTTTCGTTATTGATTACCATTTCCATGAACTGCTGTCTTGTAATTAGAACGGTACGGGGCTTCTGACCTTCGGGAGGTGAAACGACGCCCATATCTTGCATTCTGTCGATAAGCTTAGCGGCTCTTCCGTACCCCAGCGATAAACGGCGCTGAATCAGAGAGGTGGATATTTTACCGTTATCTACCGCCAGCTCAATGGCTGATTTAAGCATGGGGTCAAATCCGTCGCCGTCAAATCCGTCCGCGGCCGAAGATCCTCCTCCGCCTTTTTTGCCTCCTGATGTTCCGCATTTCTGAGCTTCCTGCTCTATCTGTTCAATTATGCCGTCATCATAGTTGCCGGTTCCATAGGTTTTGGCAATGAAACTAATTATATTGTCTATTTCTGTTTCGCTGACATATGCTCCTTGAACACGTATCGGCTTTGTTGAACCTACAGGAGAGAAAAGCATGTCTCCGCGTCCGATCAGTTTCTCAGCTCCAGTCATATCGAGAATAACGCGGGAATCCATCTGCGCGGATACTCGAAATGCGATTCTTGAGGGAATATTTGCTTTAATAAGGCCTGTAATAACATCTACAGATGGGCGCTGAGTTCCAAGTATCAGGTGCATACCGGCCGCACGTGCTTTTTGTGCAAGACGGCAGATTGATTCCTCTACATCGTCGGGAGCGGTCATCATGAGGTCGGCAAGCTCGTCGATAATTATGACAATCTGCGGGAGCTTTTCAGTGTCGCGGTCGTTTTCTACAGCCTTGTTGTATCCTTTGAGATCTCTAACGCCTACTTCCTCGATAAGACTGAATCGGCGTTCCATTTCGGTAACTGCCCACTGCAGTGCGCCTGCTGCCTTTTTAGGGTCGCTGACTACGGGGACAAGAAGATGCGGAAGTCCGTTGTATATATTTAACTCAACCTTTTTAGGATCAATCAATATAAACTTGACTTCATCCGGCTTTGCCTTGTAAAGCAGACTTACAATCATGCTGTTGATGCAGACGGATTTACCCTGTCCTGTAGCTCCTGCAATCAGCAGATGAGGCATTTTGGCGATGTCAAGGTAAATCGGTTCTCCGGCAACGTCTTCTCCGAGTGAAGCGGTCAGCTTACTTTGCGCAGAAGTGAATTTTTCGTTCGAGACAAGCTCTCTCAGATAAACGGTCGCTACGATCCGATTCGGAACTTCGATTCCGACGGCTGCTTTTCCGGGAATCGGAGCTTCTATACGTACGCCGGAAGCGGCAAGATTCAGTGAAATGTCGTCGACGAGCGCAGAGATAGCCCGTACACGTACGCCAGATTCCGGCGCAAGCTCATATCTTGTAATTGTCGGCCCGCGTGAAATGTTGATGACTTTTGCGCTGACTTTAAAGCTTGTAAGAGTATCTATGAGTTTTTTTGCCGTTGTCTGCAGTTCTTCGCTGATATCAGTGTTTATCGGGGAAACAGGTGCTGATAAAAGCGAAAGCGGCGGAAAAACGTACTTTTGATTTTTCTTCGGAGGTGCTTTTACCGACGCGATGTTAAGCGCATCCTTTTGGAGAAGCAGTTCCGGATCTTTTGGACCGTTAATTATGTTTTCCGTGTAGGTGTCAAATTCCGCAGCACCTTCTCCGCTCTCATCGCTGTTACTCAGAAAACGTGTGAGCAGCTCATCGCTGATAGGATTTTGGTCTGATTCAGTCTGATGTTTTTCAGCAAAGCTGGCAAGCTTTTCTGCAGATTCGGTAACTCCGTTTGCGTGCCAGGCTTCATCTTCTTTTTCGATTATATCGGCTATAGCATCAAATTTATCGTTCGAACCTGACTTATCCGGGGTATTGGGGTTTATATCATCGGATGGAATTCCTTGTGCTATGGCTTCGTTTTGCCTGTTTAGCACATTTTCAAAGATCGCTGGATCTATTTCGCTGAAAGTCTCGCTTTTCGTGCTTTCTTCCGTTTCAGTCTCGGCCTTTGGATCAGACGAATCCGCTTGATTTTCAGACGAAAAGATTCCGAATATTTTCGGAATTTTCTTAGAGATTTTTTCTTTTTCGGCGATGCTGTCAGATACCTCGTCTACCGATGTGTCAACCGACGAAATATCGAGCTGCTTTCCTTTCTTTTTTTCGCGGGTGTCTGAGCTGTTATTTATATCATTGTATGCTTTTTCGTTTGTATAATATTTTTGCTCATCAACCCATGCCGGTGTTTTTCTTGTATTTTCGTTGGCTTCTTCGTGCCTTTCACGCCTCTCGTGAATTTCATAGGCAATTCTCAGCCAAATCATGTAAGGTGTAAGTCCGATATAAAATATACTGAGCAGTATTACAAGCACCAAAGATACAATCACAGTGCCGACAGATCCGATTCCGCGGCAGAGAAGCATGCCGATAAGTCCTCCTGCAGCTCCTCCTCCAATGCTGTTTTTGCCTTGCTCGAAGAAATATACTATATCCTCGGTCTTGTTTTCAATCATTTCTCCGCCGGTGAAAACATACAGAAGAACCGAAACAAAAACGATTAGAAAAAATGCGAAAATAACCTTATACCATACAGCATTGTTTTCGTGGTCACGGCGCCAGAAAAATGCTCCGATAAAAATAAGAACGGGAACGATAACGGCTCCGCGCGAGAACAGACCATACAGTGTATTTTTTACAATCGGGCCAAGTCCGCCCATCATATCCGGAATTATCAGCGATAATGCTATAAGCAGTGAGATAAGAATAAGTATTCCCGGAAAAAGCTGAGTAAGCAATGTGTTTTTTGGTTTGGCAGCTGCGTTTTGTTTGTCTGCATGAGATTTATAAGTAATTTTTGACGATTTTGCAGCAGGTTTTTTTGTATTCCCTGCAGTTCTTGTCTTTCTTGTGCTTTTTGAATTTTTTTTGGATTTTGAAGAGGTTCCGGTTTTGCCGGCCATTATTTTTTTCCTTCCTTCCTGACCTTTAAGCAATCGTAATGCTGATAATATATAACTTAGGCAAGATGTCCCTGCCATTAAGGCAAGCCATTAAAACTGCCGCTTTAATGGCGATCGCCTTTCAGGCGACGGGTTACATTCACCATTCAGTGGGAGATACAATCTCCGACTGGAATGGTTGCCACGCCATTTGACGGGGCGAGC
>CABPZV010000002.1 GCA_902462015.1 uncultured Eubacteriales bacterium
CCTTATTACACAAACAGCTCTCATCTTCCAGTCGGATATACCGAAGATATTTTTGATGCACTGGATATTCAGGATGAGCTTCAGACTCTATACACATCCGGAACAGTATTTCACGCATTCCTCGGTGAAAAGCTTCCGTCATGGAAGTCAGCAGCAAATCTTGTGCGCAAGATTGCAGAAAATTACAAGCTGCCGTATTACACTCTCAGTCCTACATATTCCATTTGCAAGAATCATGGATATATGACGGGAGAACATTATACATGCGGATGCTGCGGAGAAAAAACAGAGGTTTACAGCAGAATAACAGGTTACTACCGTCCTGTACAGAACTGGAATGACGGCAAGCTTCAGGAATTTAAAGAGAGAAAAACTTATGATATCAACAATTCCCATCTGAAGCATGCTGGGATTTCAGGAGACCAATTTACAGATGACGGCGAATGCAGCTGCGAAGAATGCGGCGGAGGTGAAACAGAAATTCTTCTTTTCGCCTCAAAAACCTGTCCGAACTGCAAAAGAGCAGCCGAGCATCTTGACAGAGCAGGCATCACATACAGAAAAATAATCTGTGAAGAAAATGAGAAAGAAGCTATTCGATATGGCGTTCGTCTTGCACCAACTCTCATCGTCCTCCGCGGAGGAACATTCGATAAATATGCAAATGCTTCTAATATCATCAAATATATTGACGAAGCGACAGTTAAAGCATAAAATATCCAAAGTCACAGCCAATTAAAAATGGCTGTGACTTTATTTAGATTATGTTTCCTTGTATTTCTACATTATAATCAAAATTTACCAAATCATCTTTCTATGTATTGACATCAAAAAAAAATTATATATAATATGTAGTTAAGGATAGTATTTTATATCGATCCTAACTGTTCAATATTAAAAGCACATTTTTTTAAAGAAAGAAGGAGTTTTGAAATGGAACAGAAATTTTATATCTGCGAGCATTGCGGCAACATAATCGCAATGGTAAAGAACAAGGGAGTTCCGGTAATGTGCTGCGGTCAAAAAATGACAGAAATAATTCCCGGGACATCTGACGCTTCTCAGGAAAAACATGTCCCGGTATATACCGTAGACGGTAACCTGGTTAATGTAAAAGTTGGAGCTGTCGAACATCCAATGCTTCCCGAGCACTACATTGAATGGGTATCTCTGCAGACAAAGTGCGGCAATCAAAGAAAAGTACTAAAGCCCGGTGACAAACCAGAAGTATGCTTTGCAATTTGTGACGGCGATGAAGTTGAGGCCGTTTACGCATATTGCAGCACACACAGTCTTTGGAAAGCATAAACATTTTCTTTTTAAAATAAAAATCTGAACTACAAACTCAGATATTGTTTTATAAATCGACGATATAATAATAATTTATACAAAATTGATGTAATACTTCACCCAGAAATTACTGTCAGACAGAAAGGAAAGAGGTAGTATAAATGACTGACAAAGTAGCAAAACTTATAAATACGCAGATAAATAAGGAGTTCTATTCCGCATATCTTTATCTTGAATTTTCAAACTATTATGCAGCAGAAGGACTTGATGGTTTTGAAAACTGGTACAAAGTCCAAGCACAGGAAGAACGTGATCATGCACTGCTGTTTTATCAGTATCTCCAAAACAACGGTATCAAGGTTACGTTCGAAGCTATTGCCAAGCCGGAATGTAATCTTAAAGAACATATTGATCCGCTTAAGGCTGCGCTCGCTCACGAAAAATATGTCACCGAACTGATTAATGCTATCTATGCTGCGGCTCTTGATGACCACGATTACCGTACAATGCAGCTTCTTGACTGGTTCGTTAAAGAACAGGGAGAAGAAGAGAAAAATGCTGCTGATATGGTTACAAAAATGGAGCTCTTCGGAAGCGACATGAAGAGTCTATACATGCTCAACAACGAATTAAAATCCCGTGTGTATACGGCTCCGTCTTTGGTTCTCTAATATTAACAGACACTTTTTTAACCAAAGCTTAGCCGGCTGAAAGCCACAATTATAACAAAGCTGAAAACAGTACAACATAATTTTATATGGAAGGAAAAAGATAAAAATGAAATATGTATGTGATGTATGTGGATATGTCTATGACGAAGAGACCGGAGATCCTGATAACGGTATTGCACCTGGCACTAAGTGGGAAGATATTCCTGAAGATTGGACTTGCCCTCTCTGCGGTGTAGGCAAGGATAATTTTTCAAAAGAATGACAAAAAGCGGAAAAGCCGTTTGCAGGCTTCTCCGCTTTCTTTATTTTCAGTATAGAGGTTTTATAATTCTACGGTTTGACAGCAATTATAGAAAATATAAAAGGATCTGTAATATTACAGATTTATTCTTTTAGTAAAGGTTTTGTCATAATTAAAGAATATAATATATACTTGAAAATGCTTCAAGCATCGGTAAAATAGTCCATTTTTTATTTATCCAAATGCAGCGAGTACGAGTGTAAAGCATAATAATATCAAAAGAAAGGCTTGGTTATTCAATGAAACTAACAAAATCAGATAAATTCGCAGGTATAAAGGGGCCCCTTCTTACAATTGTCATGGACGGTGTGGGATTAAATGCACCGGGAAACGGAAATGCAGTTGAAGCCGCATATACTCCAACGCTCGATATGCTTATGAAAAAATATCCAATGGTAACTCTCAAGGCACACGGAACGGCAGTAGGACTTCCCTCCGATGATGATATGGGTAATTCCGAGGTCGGTCATAACGCACTTGGATCGGGACAAGTTTTTGCACAAGGTGCACTGCTTGTTTCAAATTCAATTTCTTCCGGTAAAATGTTTGAGTCGGAAACATGGAAAGCGGCGGTTAAAAACGTACTTGACAATGATAGCACTATGCATTTTCTCGGACTTTTCTCGGACGGAAACGTTCATTCTAATATTGAGCACCTCCGGAGTATGATTGAACATGCAAAAAAAGACGGTATAAAGCGCGTTCGAATTCACATCCTGCTGGACGGCCGGGACGTCGGTGAAACTACAGCTCTTGAATATATTGATCCGTTTGAAAATTTTCTGACAAGTCTCCGAAGCGATAACTTCGATATCTGCATTGCTTCCGGCGGAGGAAGAATGAAAATAACAATGGATCGTTATGAAGCTGACTGGTCAATGGTAGAACGCGGCTGGCATACTCACGTACTCGGTGATGCACGGATGTTTGAATCGGCATCCGACGCTGTAAAAACCCTGCGCGATGAGACCAACGCAATAGATCAGGACATAGACCCCTTCGTTATTGTAAAAGACGGCAAGCCAGTTGGTACAATTGAGGACGGCGACACTGTAATCTTCTATAATTTCCGCGGAGACCGTTCTCTTGAAATCTCAAGAGCATTTGAAGGTGGACAGGATTTTGATAAATTTGACAGAGTACGCGTTCCGAACGTCTATTATGCCGGAATGCTTGAATATGACGGCGATCTGCATATTCCAGCTCATTATCTTGTAAATCCTCCCGAAATTACAAATACACTCGGTGAATATCTTGCCGGTACCGGAATCAGCCAGCTTGCGATATCAGAAACACAGAAATATGGACATGTCACATATTTTTGGAACGGAAATAAATCCGGTAAGTTCTCCGAGGAGCTTGAAACATACATCGAAATTCCAAGCGATATAATTCCGTTTGAACAGCGTCCATGGATGAAATGTGCAGAAATCACAGACAAGCTTATCGAAATGCTTCTCTGCGGAAAATATAAATATCTGCGCTGCAATTATCCTAACGGTGATATGGTAGGGCATACCGGAAACTATCAGGCGACAATCATCAGTATAGAGGCGCTTGACCTTCAGCTCGCACGCATTCTTCCGGTAATTGACAAACTGCAGGGCGCAGTTATTATAACGGCTGACCACGGTAATGCCGACGAGATGTATGAAATTGACAAAAAAACAAAATCACCGAAGATAGGCGCTCAGGGAAATCCAAAAGCAAAGACAAGTCACACTTTAAACCCTGTTCCATGCATATTCTATGACAATTTCAACAATGATAAATATAATGTTAAAACAAATGATGCATATGGATTATCAAACATTGCGGCAACAACAGTAAATCTTCTCGGTTATGAAGCGCCAGATATGTGGGACAAGTCAATTATAGAATCCAAATAAGTAGCTATAACCATGTTTTTTACAATCTCTTTATTTGTAGATAAAAAACGCGCCTGCGATTATATAAACCGCAGACGCGTTTTTCATAATTAAGTAATAATTTGTAATTACCCTTGCGCGTTGTTATCTCCCTGCATGTTCAAAATCGGAACAGTTCCATCCGATGCATAAACCTGCGGAAGTTCGCCGTTCCATCTGGAAACTTCATTGTACTGAATAAGTTCGTTTGTCAGGGAATCCGCAATCTTTTGGTTTGCTTCGGCTTCAGCCTCGGCCGCGACCTTAACGGCATAAGCTTCAGCATCTGCGTTTATCTTTGCCACCTCCGCATTGGCATTAGCCTGAATCTGTGCACGCTCCGCCTCCTGCTGTGCAATCATTGTTTTTTGAGCCTCCTCGATTTCCGCCTGAAGTTTTGACTGCTCCGCAACCTGCTTTGCCTCTACTGCGTCGGTAAAAACATCCGTAAAATCAATATCTTCAATTGAAACAGAAATTATCTCTATACCGTATTCCTTCATTTCAGGCGAAAGAATCGACTCAACCTCCGTTGAAAGGTCTTCGCGGCTTGCAACAAGATTTTCCGCCGTACATTTTGAAAATACGGCCTTAACATCCTCCATAATTCTCGGATTCATCACAGTATCATAATAATACTGTCCTACGTTTCTGTAAAGTTCCTGGGAAGTCTCTCTGTCAACGCTGTAGTTCACAGAAACATTGACCTCTACCTGCTGAATATCACTTGAAAATGCGCTGAGCGTTATTGATTCCTTTTGAGCGCGGTTATCCATCTTAATTACATTCTGCCAGGGAAGTACAAAATGAAGCCCCTCGGACAAAACATAGCTTTCCGTACGGCCGAAAGTCACAACAACTCCGGTGTGTCCGGTCGGAACCTGAACAGTACACATAGCGCTCAGTATAATCAATACTACTACAGCTGCAATCACAAGAATCAGCTTTATACTGATCTTTTTTCCGTTCGTTTTAAATTTAGTCATTTAATTTTACTCCTTCATAAATATGTATTTTGGTAATTTCAGTACTACTGTTTTCCATTGGGATGATTATATCACATAATCACATGATTGTCAATAGCAATCTGATAATTTTTTCAAAGAATTTTATACTATTACTTTTCGTATAGTATATACAGAGAATTAACAAAATGAATACACATTTTATTCTAAGTTATGATATAATTGCCTGCGAAATATATAAAATTACGATAATTCTAAATATTTTGATATATAAGTAAAACATAAATTGTTTTTTATATTATAGGGTTTCATGTCAAACTGTTATTTCTGATCTATTCAAACCCTATTAGTCTTATGAAAGGGCAAAAATATATGTCAGAACAAAATTCCGTTATATCTGCGGAAGACAAGGCGCAGGATATTTTATCTCTTGAAAAAGCCTCTATCATGCGTGAAAAGAATTCTTCTGTAAAACATAAAAAGACGGATAACAAAAAAGCAGCACAGAATGGTACTGCAAAAACAAATCCAAAAAGACGCAGACGCAGAATTTTGATAACTCTCTCTTCGGTTATCGGAGCAGTTGTGTGCCTGTATCTTGTCGTCGTATTTTCAAACATTCCGTTTATTGCATATTGGCGCGGTATATGGATAGAAACAGCAATGACAACAGGAAAACATCACTGGCTTGCTACTGCCTTCTTTCCGAAAAATACAATTGACGAGGTAATGAAAAACTACACAACAAATTCAGGCATAGTCGGCGGAAATGATTTGTTAATCATGAATGACGAGACAAAAGACACAAGAGACACAGACAACGAAAAAGATGAGCCGGTAAAGGAACAGCGTCCCGAGGATATTCTCGGACAAAAAGAGCTCAGTGTCGGAGACAAAGATTATGCAGGCAACACAATTCTTGTAAACGACATAGAAGAAGGCCTTATAATATCTGAAATTGTCAGGGGCAGCTTCAGAGGTCAGATTATGCTTATTGATGACCCGTCAAGAGTGTTTGTCGGACAAACACAGTATCAAAATAACACTGGAATGAGAATTCTTGACATGATGGAGGTTTACGGCGCAGTCGCCGGAATCAACGCAAGCGGCTTCAACGACCCGGCAGGAAACGGAAACGGGGGAACAATCGTCGGTCTTTCATGTTCGGAAGGAAACTATTGGGGAAATTATCTGTCAGGCTACAGCAGTATAGTTCTGACAACAGACGATAAACTTGTCGTAGGAGATATCGGAAGCTGGGATCAGTATAATATACGCGACGGTATTCAATTTTATCCTGTTTTAATTGCGGACGGAGTACAGCAGGTTACCGGATCAGCCGGTTACGGATTACAGCCGAGAACTGCAGTCGGTCAGAGAGAGGACGGAGTAATTGCTTTTCTCATTATTGATGGGCGTGACGTAACCTGGTCTGTAGGCTGCACTGTAGGTGATTTGGCCGAAATACTGATGGACTATGACATCGTTAACGCATCCTGCTGTGACGGGGGCGCAAGCTCATGTCTTGCCTATAACGGGAAAATAACTACAAAAAACTGTTCATGGAATCCGTCCATTGGTCGGATTCTTCCGAACGCTTTCATGGTAAAAAGCAAAAAAGCCGGATAGGAATAAAATATTCTATTATAACTTAGGCAAGCTGTCCTTGCCATTAAGGCTGCAGTCTTAATGGCGGTCGCCTCTTAAGGCGGCGGCCTCTTAAGCCGGGGGCTGCGTTTCACCATTCTGTGGGAGATACAATCTCCTGCTGGAATAGTTGCCACGCCATTTGACGGGGCCCCCCTTATTGAATTTTACATATCCTTCAATTAATAAACTTAATAAACTCAGGAATTGACTCTTAAAAAATTTTTAATTCTCCGGCCAGGAGCAATTTTTTACTTGACACAATATCATCTTTGTGATATACTGTCATAGACAGCAATTTTTAAGTTGGTACAGAGATGCCGGCAAGATTGGTAATTAATGATAAAGTGTAAAGAGGATAAGATTTTTCTTTTACTGTATCTTTATTTTAAAGCATATTTATCAAATCTTGCTGAAAAGCAAGATTTTTTGTTTATTACCGGTTTATTTTCAGTCTTATAATAAAATTAGAAAATACGCCGATACCGGCGCTGCCGATGATATGTTTGATTCAGGAGAGGTTATATGAAAACAATAGACAATGCATATAAAAATGAAATTCAGTCTTTTGCATTCGGCTTTCTGACCGATATCGGCCTTGCATCCTATTTTTCAGAAAATTATATTATTGTTCCCGGTCTTTGTGATGTGCATGTGCATTTCAGAGAGCCGGGTTTTTTATATAAAGAAACAATAAAAAGCGGCTGTGCAGCAGCAGTTCACGGAGGATACACGGCAGTATGTACGATGCCGAATCTGAATCCCGTTCCGGATTCTCCTGAAACACTGAAGCCGCAGCTTAATGCAATTCAAAAATCGGCTGATATCAAAGTAATTCCGTACGGAGCGGTTACGGTCGGAGAAAGCGGGGCTGAGCTTTCCGACATGGATGGTATGGCAAAATATGTCTGCGCTTTTTCTGATGACGGCAAAGGAGTTCAGAAAGAAGATATTATGAAGCAGGCTATGATAAAAGCCCGAGCGCTCGATAAAATTATAGCAGCCCACTGCGAGGATAATGCCCTTCTTCACGGCGGATACATTCACGACGGAGAATACGCACGTCAGCATGGACATCGGGGAATCTGCAGCGAGAGCGAGTTTGGACAGATTGAACGGGATATCCGGCTGGCAAAGGAAACGGGCTGTGCGTATCATGTCTGCCACATTTCAACAAAAGAAAGCGTAGAGCTTATAAGACGCGCTAAAGCTGACGGCGTCAATATAACATGTGAAACTGCTCCGCACTATCTTGTGCTATGCGACGACGATCTTGAAGAGGACGGCCGCTTCAAGATGAACCCTCCTCTCCGCGGAAAAGCCGACAGAGAAGCTCTGCTTCGCGGAATTGCAGACGGTACAATTGATATGATCGCGACCGACCATGCACCTCACAGCGCCGATGAAAAGTCTCGCGGACTCGAGGGAAGCCTAATGGGGATCGTAGGACTTGAAACGGCTTTTCCGGTTCTTTATACAGAACTTGTAATGAAAGGCTTCTGCAGTCTGAACAAGCTTATCGAGCTGATGTGTACAAATCCCCGAAGACGATTCGGAATAGACGGCGGATACGATTTTGCAGTTTTTGATATTTCGAAGCCCTACCGTATAAATCCGGATAATTTTTATTCTCATGGCAGATCTACTCCGTTTGCCGGTAAAGAGGTTTTCGGGCGATGTGTTCTCACGGTTTCTAATGGGAAAACAGTATACAGAGAGTAAGACAGGTTTTTACAGCCTTGAGAGAACAGATAATTTGCAGCTAACATCAACCTTTAATTATGATGAGCATATGAATATCTAAAACAGCACATAATCAAAAATACGAAAGTTTTACTTATGTTATATGGCAAGACTTTTTAAAGAAAAATTAAGAATACAAAAATTTCTAAACAGAATTACACACTGGAGGCAGAAAGAGAATGTCAAAACGCACGGATATTAAGAAAATTATGATAATCGGTTCAGGACCTATAGTTATCGGACAAGCTGCTGAATTTGACTATGCTGGAACACAGGCATGTCTTGCTCTTAAAGAGGAAGGATATGAGGTGGTTCTTTGCAATTCAAACCCTGCGACAATAATGACGGATACGTCAATTGCCGATAAAGTATATATGGAACCGCTGACCCTCGAATATATTGCGCGAATTCTAAGATATGAACGGCCAAATGCCATAATTCCTGGAATCGGAGGGCAAACCGGACTTAATTTAGCCATGCAGCTTGAAAAAAAAGGTATACTTAAAGAATGTTCGGTAGAGCTTCTCGGCACGAGCAGCAGGAGTATTGAACAGGCGGAAGACCGCGAGCTTTTTAAAGAGCTTTGCCAATCAATCGGTGAACCTACAATTCCGTCTGAAATCACCTACTCCCTTGAAGAGGCAAAAAAGGCAGCGGCCAGCATCGGATATCCTGTTGTTCTTCGTCCTGCCTTTACTTTAGGAGGTACCGGAGGCGGATTTGCCAACAACGAAGAAGAGCTTACGGAAATCGGAGCAAACGCTTTTAAGCTTTCTCCTGTCCATCAGGTTCTGATAGAAAAAAGCGTAAAGGGTTTTAAAGAAATTGAGTTTGAAATGATGCGCGACAAAAACGACAACGTAATCACTGTCTGCGGAATGGAAAATATAGACCCGGTCGGAGTTCACACCGGAGATTCTATAGTCGTCGCTCCGATTATGACTTTAAATGACCATGACCTTAAAATGCTAAGCGACAGCGCGGTAAAACTTATCAAGGCACTGAAAATCGAAGGCGGATGCAATATACAGTTTGCACTCAGTCCCGATTCAAGCGAATATTATCTTATAGAGGTAAACCCCAGAGTTTCCCGTTCCTCGGCGCTTGCATCCAAAGCAAGCGGTTACCCTATCGCCAAGGTTTCCGCAAAAGTTGCGGTCGGTATGTCTCTTGATGAAATTGTTATTGCGAACACAACAGCCGCCACAGCTCCGGTTCTCGATTATGTCGTTGCAAAGCTTCCGCGTTTTCCCTTCGACAAATTTGCCGCCGCTTCAAATGTTCTCGGTACCCAGATGAAAGCTACCGGAGAGGTTATGGGAATCGGCTCGTCACTTGAGGAATGTCTGCTCAAATCAGTAAGATGCCTTGAGACCGGCGCTTCTCATTTCTGGCTTTCAAAATTCGCAGACAAAAGAGAACAGGAGCTGATTGATTACCTTTCCGACTATAAAGATGACAGTATTTTTGCAATAGCTCAGCTGCTCCGGCTTGGCGCTCCGGTTTCAAAACTTCATGAAGTTACAAAAATCACCTCCTTTTTCCTTGAAGCACTGAAAAAAATTGTCGATACGGAGAAATATATCGCTCTCCACAAGGGAGACAGCACAGCACTTAAGAACGCAAAGAAAATGGGATTTTCCGATAAGACCATTGCTGGACTTTGGGAAACTGATGAGATCAAAGTTTATGAAATGCGCCGCAGGGAAAATATCAGACCGGTATTTCGGATGGCGGATACGCTTCATACCGGAGCATACATTCCTTATTTCTACTCATCATATTCTGATGAGAACAAATCCGTTGTCACGGATAAAAAGAAAATTGTTGTACTTGGAGCAGGCCCGATTCGTATAGGACAGGGCGTTGAGTTTGATTATTCTACTGTACATGCTGTCAAAACCATAAAGAAATGCGGATACGAAGCAATAATTATAAACAACAATCCTGAAACCGTTTCAACGGATTACACTACCGCCGATAAGCTGTATTTTGAACCTCTTACACCTGAGGATGTAATGAATATCGTCGAATTTGAAAATCCGGAGGGTGTAATTGCTTCCCTCGGCGGTCAGACCGCTATAAATCTTGCAAGTCCGCTTCGTCAGCGGGGAGTTAAAATTATCGGCACCGGATGCGATGCAATAGACAAGGCAGAAGACCGCGATATGTTTGAAAAACTTCTTCTTTCGCTTAATATTCCGCGGCCTCAGGGCAAAGCCGTTACAAACATTGAGGACGGAGTCAGAGCTGCCGATGAAATCGGATATCCGGTTCTTGTCAGACCTTCGTTTGTTCTCGGCGGAAGAGCAATGCAGATTGTTTCCAACGAAGAACAGCTTCGTCATTACCTGAAAACAGCAGTTGAAATTGACGAAGATAAGCCGGTTCTTGTTGATAAATATATTGTCGGCAAAGAGGTTGAGGTCGATGCCATATGCGACGGTAGAGACGTTTTTGTCCCGGGAATTATGGAGC
Source organism: uncultured Eubacteriales bacterium (assembly GCA_902462015.1). Classification (GTDB taxonomy): domain Bacteria; phylum Bacillota; class Clostridia; order Oscillospirales; family CAG-272; genus UMGS911. The sequence continues at coordinate 11,003 of CABPZV010000002.1, forward strand.
TTGTCGAACGGACCGGAGTTCACAGCGGAGATTCTATCAGCGTGTATCCCCCATTCAGCATTTCACCGAAAGTTAAAGGAACTATTCTGCAGTATGCTAAAAGACTTGGTCTCGGTATAGGAATTGAAGGACTTTTTAATGTGCAGTTTATTGTTGACAAGGATGAAAACGTCTATATTATAGAAGTAAATCCCCGTTCCTCCCGTACCGTACCGTTTCTTTCAAAGGCGACCGGATTCAGCCTTGCAGATATTGCAACAGAAGTTATTCTCGGAAAAAGCCTTAAGGAGCAGGGCATATTTGATATCTATCCTGAGGAAAAGAAAAGATGGTATGTTAAAGTTCCGGTATTTTCTTTCAGCAAAATACGCGGTCTTGACGCATACCTGTCCCCCGAAATGAAATCTACAGGAGAAGCTATCGGATATGACAATAAACTGAACAGGGCTCTTTACAAAGCACTTCAGGCATCCGGAATGCATCTGCAAAATTACGGGACAGTCTTTGCAACCATTTCTGACAGAGACAAAGAAGAAGCGCTGCCGCTTATCCGCCGGTTTTATAATCTCGGTTTCAATATTGAAGCCACAAACGGAACTGCTGAATACCTAAAAAAGAATGGTATACGTACAAGAATTCTGCATAAAATCGGAGAGGGAAGCGACGATATTCCGACGGCTATCAGACAGGGACACATAGCGTATGTGATTAATACAAGCGACGTTGCGTCGCTGGGACAGCTTACAGACGGTTACAAAATCCGCACTCTGGCTACGGAAAACAATATTACAATGTTTACAGCCCTTGACACGGTAAGAGTACTTCTGGATGTGCTTGAAGAGACAACGCTCTGCGTATCTACGATAGATTCTTAAAGAATACCGGGAATCACCACTGAAAACAGAAAGGAACTCTGAAATTGAATCAGGTTATTTATACAGTTACAGAAAATATTTGTATTGCAAAAAAAACATATAAGATAATTCTCAGCGGAGATACATCGGAAATTAAAGCACCAGGCCAGTTTGTTAACATAAAGCTTGACGGCTTTTTTCTCCGCCGACCGATATCGGTTTGCGATGCTGAAAACAATAACCTTACTCTGATCTTCAAAGCCGTCGGCGAAGGCACCGGGCAAATGAGCCGGATACAGCCAGGAGAAAAGCTTGATGTGCTTACAGGTCTTGGAAACGGATACGATATTGAACCATCCGGTGACAGTCCGCTGCTTATCGGAGGAGGAGTTGGGATTCCTCCGCTCTATATGCTTTGTAAAAGACTGCTTGAAAAAGGAGTAAAGCCGTCTGTAATTCTCGGTTTCGGTACTGACGAAGAAGTGTTTTACGAGAATGAATTTAAAAAGCTCGGAGCGTCAGTATATTTGACAACAGCTGACGGAAGCCGCGGACAAAAGGGTTTTGTCACCGACGTTATGAAAAATCTGCATTATACCTATTTTTATGCGTGCGGACCTGAACCCATGTTCCGTGCAATCGACAGAATTGCAGTAAGCGGAGGTCAATACAGCTTTGAAGAACGGATGGGCTGCGGTTTTGGAGCATGTATGGGCTGTTCCTGCAAAACGCTTGCCGGTAACAAGCGGATATGCAGAGAAGGGCCTGTTATGAGAAGAGAGGAGATTATATGGGAGCATTAAGTGTGAATCTGTGCGGCATAGAGCTTGACAATCCTGTTATTCCTGCCAGCGGTACGTTTGGTTACGGCCTGGAATTTTCTGAGCTTTATGATATAAATATACTCGGAACTTTCTCCTTTAAAGGAACGACTAAGGAACCTCGCTTTGGAAATCCCACTCCCCGTATCGCCGAATGCCCCTCAGGAATGCTCAACGCAGTAGGTCTTCAGAATCCCGGTGTCTGCGAGGTAAAAAAAGATATTCTTCCAAAGCTTTCAGAGATATTTCATAAGAAAGTTATGGCCAATATCGGAGGTTTTTCGGAAAGCGAATATGTATATGTCTGCGAAATGCTTGACGACTGTGAGCAGATCGGATGGTTTGAAGTAAATATAAGCTGTCCTAATGTTCACGGAGGCGGAATGAGCTTCGGAACTAACCCGGAAGCAGCAGCAAGAGTTACCGCTGCGGTTAAGCGTGCTGTTAAAAAACCGGTAATTATTAAACTATCTCCGAACGTCACTGATATCGCGGAGCTTGCAAGAGCGTGTGAAGCTGCCGGTGCCGACGGTATAAGTCTTATAAATACTCTGCTCGGAATGAGAATTAATCTTAAAACGGGAAAACCGCTGCTTGCAAATAAAACCGGCGGCTTTTCGGGAAGCGCTTTATTCCCGGTCGCAGTGCGTATGGTATGGCAGGCTGCATCTGCTGTTAAAATTCCGGTCATAGGAATAGGGGGCGTGTCCTCCGCTGAGGACGTGCTTGAAATGATGTATGCCGGAGCTACCGCAGTTGAAGTAGGCGCTGCCAATCTTGTAAATCCCTTCGCATGCAGGGATATTATTCAGAATTTACCGGAAGTGATGAAAAAATATCGTATAGACAGACTTTCGGATATAGTAGGAGCGGCAACAGAAAGAAAAATTTCACAGTCTGTTTGAACCGCCGGTGATACGCGATATTTTCAAAGTATAGCGCCACGCTCAAAGTTCAGATGTAAATTTCAAAAAACGTAAAAATGGCAAAAAAATCAGTACGGACGGGAAAGAGAAGGATTGAATTATAATGGGTAAAGATGTAATTATAGCTTGTGATTTTTCCGATAAACACTCTGTAAAAGAGTTTCTTGACAAATTTAAAGAAAGAAAGCCGTATGTGAAGATCGGCATGGAGCTTTTCTATGCAGAAGGTCCGCAGATTGTAAAAGAGATAAAAGAAAGAGGACACAAAATCTTTTTGGACCTTAAGCTTCACGATATTCCTAATACTGTAAAAAAAGCAATGCATGTTCTCTCTTCTCTTGAGGTCGATATGTGTAACCTTCACGCCGGCGGCACCTGCCGTATGATGGAAGCGGCAGTTGAAGGACTCACCCGTGATGATGGGACAAGACCGCTTCTGATTGCGGTTACCCAGCTTACTTCTACAGATCAGAGCAGCATGGAAACGGATTTGCTTATTAAAGAGCCTGTTAACCGAGTAGTTATGCATTATGCTATAAATGCTAAGAAATCAGGCCTTGACGGCGTCGTATGCTCTCCGATGGAGGCAGAAAAGGTTCATTCCGTCTGTGGCTCAGATTTTCTTACGGTTACTCCCGGAGTACGGTTTGCCGACAGTGACAAAGGTGATCAACGCAGAGTTATGACTCCATCTGAAGCAAAAAAAATCGGCTCAGATTACATCGTTGTAGGCAGACCAATAACAGCGTCTGCAGATCCGGTTTCAGCATATAAACGATGCATTGAAGAATTCTGCGGTTGAGAACCGAGAACCTTCATGAAAAGATCATGAATAATTAAATTCTGCAGCATTAAGTATACACCGCAGATGTTCAGACAACTGCCGTGCTGCTAAAAGAGCCTTTTAATAAGGGCTGAAAGCCCGTTAAAAGGTGTTTCGGCGGCGGATTATTCCGCCACCGAAAAATGATGTGTAGCCCCCACCTATAAAGGTTAACACTTTGACCGTTGAGTACATACCGATATAATTATCCCATGAAAGGAAAAAATAATTATGACAGATACAGAAAAGAAAATTGCGAGAGGTCTTCTCAGTATAAAAGCGGTTTTTTTACGTCCAGATGACCCGTTTACCTGGGCAAGCGGTATTAAAAGTCCTGTCTATTGCGACAATAGGCTGATACTTACCGCCCCAAATGTGCGAGCCGACGTGGAAAACGCGCTCGCAGATGTAGTAAGAGAAAACTACCCGGAAGCAGAACTTCTAATGGGTACATCTACAGCCGGAATTGCTCACGCTGCCATTGTTGGTCATCTCATGGATCTTCCGATGGGATATGTACGCTCCGGTGCAAAGGATCACGGCCGGCAGAATCAGATCGAAGGGAAGCTTGAGGCAGGCGACAAAGTCGTCGTGGTTGAAGATCTCATTTCGACGGGCGGCAGTGTAATCGAGGTTGTAAATGTACTGCGCGAAGCCGGAGCAGTAGTGCTCGGAATCGTAAGTATATTTACATACGGAATGAAAAAAGGGCTTGAACGTTTAGCAGCGGCCGATGTGAAAAATTACAGCCTTACAAATTTTGATGTTGTTACTGAGGTGGCGGCAAACGACGGATATATAAATTCAGATGATGTAAAACGCCTGATCGCTTTTCGGGACAACCCGTCGGATGAATCATGGATTGTAAAAGGCAAGTAGACTAAGACGGCAGTAGAAAAGGCCTATTCATCTGTCCCAGACCTGTTGCCGACGATACAAATACTGATATAAACCAACGGAGGGAAATATTTCTCAAATGAAGAATGTAATTAATATAATGGATTTATCTGTCGAAGAAATTGATCAGCTTATACACTGCGCTGACGATATTATAGATAATCGGATAAAATATCAGGATGCATGCAGACACAAAATTCTTGCAACCCTTTTCTTTGAGCCTTCCACCAGAACACGGCTCAGCTTTGAATCTGCCATGCTCTCTCTCGGCGGCAGTGTACTCGGCTTTTCCGAAGCATCTTCAAGCTCGGCTTCTAAGGGAGAAAGCGTCGCAGATACAATTTCGGTAGTAAGCGGCTATGCGGATATAATCGCAATGCGCCATCCGAAAGAGGGCGCTCCCCTTGTAGCTTCTATGCATTCCGCAGTTCCGGTAATCAACGCGGGAGATGGCGGACATTATCATCCTACACAGACTCTTACCGACCTTCTGACTATCCACCATGAGAAGGGGCATTTTGATAATCTCACAATCGGCTTGTGCGGCGACCTAAAATTCGGGCGTACCGTTCACTCGCTCATAGGCGCGATGTCTCGTTATTCCGGGGTAAGGTTTGTTTTGATTTCTCCGGAGGAGCTCAAGCTTCCAAGCTTTGTAAAACAGGAATATATAAAGCCGCAGGGCATTGAATATAGTCAGAGTACATCCCTTGAAGAGGTTATCGGAGAACTTGATATACTTTACATGACAAGAGTTCAGAAGGAACGTTTTTTCAATGAAGAGGATTATCTGAGGTTGAAAGACAGTTATATTCTTACAGAAGATAAAATGAAACTTGCAAGAAACGATATGTGCGTTCTGCATCCTCTCCCGCGCGTAAATGAAATTTCAGTTGCGATTGACAGCGACCCGAGAGCATGTTATTTCAGACAGGCGCATTACGGCAGATATATCAGAATGGCGCTTATTATGAAGCTTTTGGGCATTGACGTCTGAGATTTATGGACAAGCTCTGAACTTTCAATAAGGGGCTTGCCCCGTCAAATGGCGTGGCAACCATTCAGTAGGAGATTGTATCTCCCGCTGAATGGTGAAATGTAACCCGCCGCCATTAAAGCTGCCGCTCTAATGGCGATTGCCTTAAGAGGCGACCATCATTAAGGCTGTCGCCTTAATGATGGGACATCTTGCCTAAATTATAAATATTAAAAGAAAGGAAGAATTTGATCATGAATATAGACAGCATAAAAAACGGAATCGTAATTGACCATATTGCAGCCGGTCTGGGAATGAAGCTGTACTTTCTTCTTGGACTTGATTCGCTTGACTGTTCGGTTGCAATTATAAAAAATGCGCCGAGCAGCAAGATGGGTAAAAAAGATATAATAAAAATAGATTCGTGTACATCCGTAAACTTTGATGTAATAGGATATGTTGACCCGAACGCTACGGTCAACATCATTAAGGACAGCAAGCTTGCAGAGAAAAAAACAATTGCAATGCCTGAAACTCTTACCAATGTAATAAAATGCAAAAATCCGAGATGTATCACCTCTGTCGAACAGGAGCTTCCTCACGTCTTTAAGCTTACAGACCGTCAGGAAAAAATATACCGCTGCGCTTATTGCGAAACAAAAATAAACTGAAAATCTAAGTTGTGTGTCTTGACTTGCGACGAAAAATCTGATATAATAATTTTGTAATATTTTGTTCTCTGCAACTGACGGATTATGCGGAAAACCGCAGGGGAGCAGAGAATGTTACAGAATTTTTCTGTATTAAGCCGACCGTCTGGGCACACTTAACTCTCTGAGGTTAGGTGTGCCCTTTTCTGTTTTAACAGTTGCCTCTGCAGGCCATCACCATTACAGTCGGAAATATCTTACTTTTAGTTATAACAGTTTACCGAATATCCGGATGACTGTCACGAAGGGAATTTTATATAGAAATGAAAAAGGTAGGAATTATAATGGGCAGCAAAAGCGATCTGCCTATAGCCGAAAAGGCCGTTAATGTACTAAAATCTTTTAAAATACCTTATGAGGTACATGTGTACTCTGCTCACAGAACTCCCGAACAGGCAAAGGAGTTTGCTCAGAAAGCGAGGGAAAACGGCTTTGGCGTTATTATTGCGGCAGCAGGTATGGCGGCCCATCTTGCCGGTGCTATTGCTGCAAACACTACGCTCCCGGTTATCGGTATACCCTGCGGTTCCCAGAATCTTGGCGGCATCGACGCTCTTCTTTCAACCGTACAAATGCCCTCGGGGATTCCTGTCGCCACAGTCGCTGTAAACGGAGGAGCTAATGCGGCTTTGCTTTCCGCCCAGATTCTTGCGCTTGAAGACGGAGGACTTGCTGAAAAATTGGACACAAAAAGAAAGTTGGACTCAGAAAATGTTCTCAAAAATGACGCTGAGATTTTCTCTCAGTTTGCAGCTGATATTTAGAAAAGGACAGCTGCTCTAAGAATTATTTTCTTAAATCAGAAAAATATATTGCTTTTGATAAGCTTTTATCAATATTATCTTTTATAGAATGTAAATAAAAAAGTCAGGAAAGGTATGGAGATATAACATGGAAAAGAAAGAACTGCTTTATGAAGGTAAAGCAAAAAAAGTTTTTGCTACTGACGATTGCGAGGTATTGCTTGTATCATATAAGGATGACGCTACCGCGTTTAACGGCCTAAAAAAGGGTACCATCGGAGGAAAGGGAGCGATAAACAACCGTGTTACAAACTACATGATGCAGCTTCTTGAAAATGAAGGAGTTCCTACGCATTTTGTAAAGGAGCTTTCTCCCCGTGAAACTCTCGTAAAAAAAGTTACTATAGTTCCTCTTGAGGTAATTATCCGTAACATTTCTGCCGGTTCGTTTGCAAAGCGGTACGGTGTGGAAGAGGGCATTGTATTTTCAGAACCGACGATTGAGTTTTCCTACAAAAATGATGAGCTTGGAGATCCCCTTATCAACGATTATCATGCAATTGCACTTGGCCTTGCAACCAAAGAGGAAATAGAAACAATTAAAAATATTGCCTTCAGGGTCAACGATGTAATGAAAAAGTTTTTTAAAGAAATTAAGGTTGATCTTGTTGACTTTAAGCTTGAGTTCGGAAAACTCAGTGACGGAACCATTGTTCTCGCAGATGAAATTTCCCCGGATACCTGCCGTTTTTGGGACAGCGATACTCACGAAAAGCTGGACAAAGACCGTTTCCGCAGGGATCTCGGAAATGTTGAGGATGCGTACAAAGAAATGATGAAACGCATTCTCGGCGAATAATCGGAGGTCGCATACAATGGGGGGATTTTTTGGCGCAGCTGCAAGACACGATATTCTTTCAGATGTTTTTTTCGGAACAGATTACCATTCACATTTGGGAACCCGCAGCGGCGGACTTGCAGCATATGCTGCGGACGCCGGGCTTCAGCGTGTCATTCACAATATAGAAAACTCGCCGTTCCGAACAAAATTTGAGCATATATTTGAACAGATGCACGGAACGTCGGCTATCGGATGTATAAACGATACTGATCCGCAGCCGCTTCTGATCCGTTCAAATCTTGGAACGTACGCTATTTGCATAATAGGAGTTATCAACAACTCCGAACAGCTTTTGAAGCAATATCTGTCCTTCAGCGGCGGTCATTTCGGCGCCATGACCGGCGGCAAAGTAAATTCAACAGAGCTCGTCGCGGCACTAATTAATCAGAAAACAAATTTTGCGGATGGAATTCGTTTTGCACAGGATGAAATTGACGGCACTGCATCAATTCTGATTCTTAAGGATGACGGCAAAATTATTGCGGCACGCGACAAACTTGGCAGACTTCCGGTGGCACTTGCCGGAAATGATGAAGGATACTGCGTTTCATTTGAGACTTTTGCATATGAAAAACTCGGATATTCTCCGATTCGGGAACTTGGTCCCGGAGAAATAATAGAGATGGACGAAGAAAAAATCAGAGTTCTTGAAGCACCTCACAAAGAGATGAGGATCTGCTCTTTTCTATGGACATATTACGGCTATCCGACATCAAGCTATGAGGGAGTCAATGTAGAAACAATGCGGTACCGGAACGGGGCTGAAATGGCAAAGAACGATGAAGAATGCGGTACACTGCCTCAGCTTGACTATGTCGGCGGCGTACCGGATTCCGGAACACCACACGCTATAGGGTATGCAAATCACAGTCATATACCATTTGCCCGTCCATTTATAAAATACACTCCGACCTGGCCGCGCAGCTTCATGCCGGTTAGTCAGACAGAACGCAGCCGTGTTGCAAAAATGAAACAGATCCCAGTTTGCGAGCTCATAAAGGGCAAGAATCTGCTGTTTGTTGACGACTCAATTGTCAGAGGAACTCAGCTTCGTGAGACAGTAGAATTCCTTTATGAAAACGGTGCAAGCTCAGTACATATGAGATCGGCCTGCCCTCCTATTATGTATGGCTGCAAATATCTGAATTTTTCCAGATCAACAAGCGACATGGAGCTTATCACACGTTCTACAATCGTGGAACTTGAGGGCGAAGAAGGTCTAAAACATCTTGATGAGTACAGTGATCCGCAGTCGGAGCGCGGAAAATCAATGAGAAAGGCTATATGTGAAAAGCTGCATTTTGCTTCGCTTGAGTTTCAAACAATTGAAGGACTTTGCCAGGCAATCGGCATTGAACCGTGCAAGCTTTGTACCTATTGCTGGACAGGAAAAGAATAGTCATAACCGGACACTTAAATCAGCAGTAATACTGAAAGGAACAATAGATATATGAATGAAATTTCAAAATCGGACAGCTACGCCGCCGCGGGAGTAGATATTACCGCCGGATACAAGGCTGTTGAGCTTATGAAAAAGCATATTGCACGAACAATCACGGACGGAGTTTGTTCAGATGTAGGAGGTTTCGGAGGACTATTTGAGCTTGACCTCACAGGAATTGCAAAACCGATTCTCGTAAGCGGTACAGACGGAGTTGGAACAAAGCTAAAAATCGCATTTCTTATGGATAAGCACGATTCTGTTGGAATTGACTGCGTTGCAATGTGCGTAAACGATATCATCTGCTGCGGAGCAAAGCCTCTGTTTTTCCTTGATTACATAGCTTGCGGAAAGAACATTCCAGAGAGAATTGCCGACATTGTAAAAGGCGTCTGTGAAGGCTGCGTACAGGCCGGAGCAGCACTTATTGGAGGGGAAACAGCTGAAATGCCCGGCTTTTATCCTGCCGATGAATACGACCTTGCCGGATATTGTACCGGCGTAGTCGACAAAGATAAGATTATTGATAACCGCACTATAAAAAGCGGAGATGTAATAATTGCGCTCCCCTCAAGCGGAGTTCATTCCAATGGTTTTTCTCTTGTACGAAAGGTTTTTGACGTTGAAAACAGCGATATAAAAAAGCCGGTTGATGCTCTCTGCGGGAAATCGGTTGGAGAAACGCTTCTTACTCCAACGAAAATCTATGTAAAAGCGGTTCTTGCCCTGCTTGAACACATAAAGATAAAAGGCATTTCCCATATCACCGGAGGCGGTTTTTACGAAAACATACCCCGAAGTATTCCTGACGGTCTGAGTGCCGAAATCGAAAGAAAATCGGTTAGAGTACTTCCGATTTTTGATCTTATCGCATCGAAGGGCAAAATAAGCGAACGAGATATGTTCAACACCTTTAATATGGGCGTAGGTATGAGTATTACCGTTTCCGCCGAAGATGCGGACAAAGCTTTGTCATTGCTCAGGTCATACGGTGAAGACGCTTATATTATCGGTGAAATCGGAATATCCCCCGACAAAATTTCAATAAGATAAAAATTATGCATGCGGATATAATCTGCAGCTGCCGGCAGCGCTGATACTTTAATGACGTATTGAGACAGGAAATTAAATAAAATATGACAGTATGGTGGCTGAGATTTCTGTGACATGTGTTAAACAAACAGATATTCCGAACGCTGAGAGCACATATTGCCGTTTAGGAACAGAAAGGAAAGATTGTATAAGTGGGGAAAAAAATAAAACTTGCCGTTTTTGTTTCCGGCGGCGGAACAAATCTTCAGGCTTTAATCAACGCTCAGAAAAACGGAATCATTTCAAACGGAGAAATAAAGCTTGTAGTATCAAGCAATCCCGACGCATATGCGCTGGTCCGCGCTGAGAAGGCCAAAATAGCTACAGCCGTTGTTGAAAAAAAACTTTGCGGAACACAGAAAGAGTTTGAAAGTAGATTGTCGGAAGAACTTAATAAAAACGGTATAGAGCTTATAGTTTTGGCCGGTTTTATGTGTATTTTAAGCGAAAACTTTACGCGGCTTTATGACCGCCGGATTATCAATATACACCCTTCTCTTATACCCTCTTTCTGCGGCAAAGGTTTCTATGGAATTCGTGTTCATCAGGCCGCGCTGGATAAGGGAGTAAAGGTAACAGGAGCTACGGTACATTTTGTCAATGAAATTCCTGATGGCGGCGAAATAATAATGCAGAAAGCAGTTTCCGTACGCGATGGAGATACTCCGGAGATTTTGCAGAAAAGGGTTATGAGACTTGCAGAGTGGAAAATTCTCCCCGCTGCGGTAGAAAAAGTTTGTACGGAAATGAGAGAAAACAGTTAGATAAAAACAGCTTTGTCAGAAGAATTATTTAAAGTTTTGCTTTTACGGCTGCAATTCTGTTTTTTAAAAACAATAAAGTAAACTTTATTATCAGAATAAGAAAGGGATATTTTGTATGAATATCTATAAAATTAACGATGCTGCAGAGCTTATTAAGGGTAACTCATATGTAGGGCGCGGTATCATTATAGGAAAAACAGCAAACGGAAAAAATGCATGCAGTGCGTATTTTATTATGGGAAGAAGTGCCAACAGCAGAAACCGCATTTTTACAGTACGGGACGGCGATGTCTATACAGAACCGTTTGACGCATCAAAGGTAGAGAATCCCAGCCTGATTATATATGCCGCAATCCGCAGGCTTGGCAACAAACTGATTGTAACAAACGGCGATCAGACAGATACTATATACAACGCATTAAAAAACGGCGGTAATTTTGCCGGAGCGCTGATGACAAGAGAGTTTGAACCGGATAAGCCAAATTTTACACCGAGAATCAGCGGAATTCTCACCTTTGCAGAAGGAGACTTTAACTATGACATGAGTATTCTAAAGAGTCTTGACAGCGACGGAACCGCATGCTGCAGGTACACTTTCGCTTATCCTTCGGTTTCAGGTCTCGGGCATTTTATTCATACATACGTCTGCGACGGAAATCCTATACCCACCTTTCAGGGAGAGCCCGAACGTGTGATGATTCCGAACGATATCGATCATTTTGCAGACTCTCTCTGGAATTCTCTTGACGGCGACAACAGGATTTCCCTCTATGTAAGATATACTGATTTAAAAACAGGGGCGGAAGAAAACCGCCTGATCAATAAAAATAAATGACTATATTTATGATTAATCAGCGGTATTCAGCCGCAATCAGCTTCAGTGTCTGTTCTAATAAATATTGAAAGGAATGGTCAAACATAAATGAAAGAGTTTGAACTAAAGTACGGATGTAATCCAAATCAAAAGCCTGCAAGAATTTTTATGGACGGTGAAGAAGATCTGCCAATTGAAATTCTTTGCGGCAAACCCGGATATATCAATTTTCTTGACGCCTTCAACAGCTGGCAGCTTGTTAAAGAGCTGAAAGAAGCTCTTGGTCTTCCTGCCGCGACGTCCTTCAAACACGTGAGCCCGACTTCTGCTGCTATAGGAATTCCCCTTTCCAACAAGCTGAAAAGAGCTTGTTTTGCAGATGACATAGAAGGTCTCGATGAATCTCCCTTAGCTTGTGCCTATGCAAGAGCAAGAGGAACCGACCGTATGTGTTCTTTTGGCGACTGGGTAGCTCTTTCGGATGTTTGCGATGTTACAACGGCAAAAATGATAAAGCGCGAGGTTTCTGACGGAGTAATTGCGCCCGGATATGAACCGGAGGCTTTGGAAATTTTAAAATCCAAAAGAAAAGGCAATTATAATATTGTTAAAATAGATGCAGATTATATCCCTGCGGAGACTGAGCTCAAACAGGTTTTCGGAATTACATTCGAGCAAGGTCGGAACAATTTTAGAATTAATAAAGAGCTTCTCTCAAATGTTGTCACCAAAAATAAGGAAATCCCGGAAAGCGCTATACGGGATCTCATCATATCCCTTATAACGTTGAAATATACTCAGTCCAATTCGGTTTGCTTCGCGGTCGACGGCCAGGCAATCGGCGTAGGTGCAGGTCAGCAGTCAAGAATTCATTGCACCCGTCTTGCCGGCTCAAAAGCTGACACATGGTTTCTGCGTCAGCATGAAAAGGTTCTTTCGCTTCCTTTTAAGGATACTCTTGGAAGACCCGACCGTGACAATGTTATAGACGGCTATATAAACAAAAACGAAGAGGACGTCTGCGCAGACGGAAACTGGCAGAAATATTTTACACGGCAGCCTGCCCCTCTTACAGATAATGAAATAAGAGAATATTTGTCAGGCGTAGACGGTGTAGCCCTGGGATCCGACGCTTTCTTCCCGTTTGGGGACAACATAGAGAGAGCAAAACGGAGCGGTGTAAAATACATAGCGGAACCGGGCGGCTCGATTCGTGACGACCTTGTAATTGAATGCTGTGATAAGTATGGAATAGCAATGGCATTTACCGGAATGCGGTTATTCCACCATTGATTGTTAACATAAATTGTTAGGAGGATTTAAAATGAACTTTTTTGACGAGCTTCAAAATTATGACGCTGCAGTAGCAGATGCATGCAGACTTGAGCTTGAAAGGCAACAGCATAACATAGAGCTTATAGCTTCTGAAAATATCGTATCAAAGGCAGTTTTGCTTGCTGCCGGTGGAGTTCTAACTAATAAGTATGCAGAGGGTTATCCTTCAAAACGTTATTACGGAGGCTGTCAGTGCGTTGATATTGTCGAGGAAATAGCAAGAGACCGTGCTAAAAAGCTCTTCGGGGCAGATCATGCCAATGTTCAGCCGCACAGCGGAGCCAATGCAAATCTCGCGGTCTTTTTCGCCCTTTTGAACCCCGGAGATACAATTATGGGAATGAACCTTCAGCAGGGCGGCCATCTTTCACACGGCTCGCCGGTCAATATATCCGGAAAGTATTTTCACGTTGTTCCTTACGGAGTAAATGACGAGACCGAAATGATTGATTATGACGAGATGCGGAAAATTGCGCTTGAATGTAAGCCAAAGATGATTGTTGTCGGTGCAAGTGCTTATTCCCGTATCATAGATTTCAAGAAATGCCGGGAAATTGCCGATGAGGCTGGGGCTTATCTGATGGTGGATATGGCACATATAGCAGGCCTTATCGCCGCCGGCGTTCATCCGTCACCCGTCCCATACGCTGATGTTGTAACTACTACAACTCACAAGACACTTCGCGGCCCAAGAGGCGGAATGATTCTCTGCAAAGAAGAGTTTGCCAAGCAGATTGATAAGGCTGTATTCCCGGGAACACAGGGCGGTCCGCTTATGCATATAATCGCGTCAAAAGCGGTTGCTCTCGGAGAGGCCATGACCGAAGAGTTTAAGGAATATCAGCGGCAGATCGTAAAAAATGCGGCCGTTCTTTGCGAAGCTCTTATGGATGAAGGTATTGACATTGTCTCCGGCGGCACCGACAATCATCTTATGCTTCTCAAGCTCACCGGAACAAATCTTACCGGAAAAGATCTTGAACATTACCTTGACGAAGTTCATATCACAGCAAACAAAAATACTATTCCCAATGACCCGCAGAGTCCGTTTGTTACAAGCGGTCTCAGAATTGGAACTCCGGCGGTTACCACACGCGGTTTTAAGGAACCCGAAATGCTTAAAATTGCAAAGTGGATCAGCGATATAATTTCCGACTTTGAGGGAAATAAAGCGCGTGTATCCGATGAAGTACAGCAGCTCTGTGCAGGATTTCCTATCTATAATTAAAAGTTAGATTTCCCAGGAAAACATCCTTTCCGAAGAATAGCACATGTGCGGCTGTTCCCCGGAAGGATGTCTTCTGAACAAATACTGCCCTTGTCGGCACGCAGTGTCTCTTACTGCATATGTAATAATATTGCTCAATCGAAAGAGGTTTTCCATGAAGGTACTTGTTGTTGGAAGTGGCGGCAGGGAACACGCCATAATAAAAAAAATAAAGGAAAATAAAAAAATCACCCAGATTTTCGCCCTTCCCGGTAACGGGGGAATAGCAAATGACGCGGTTTGTATAGATATAGGCGCAAAAGAGATTGACAAAATTGTTGATTTCGCAGTGAGAGAAAAAATCGGTTACGCTGTCGTCGCGCCGGACGATCCGCTTGTTCTGGGATGTGTAGACGCTCTTGAAGCCAAAGGAATTCCATGTTTCGGACCTGACTCCAAAGCCGCAATTATTGAAGGAAGTAAGGTTTTTTCTAAAAATCTAATGAAAAAATACGGTATTCCAACTGCTGAGTATGAGGTGTTCGATGACTGTAACCAAGCAATTGAATATCTTGAAACCGCTTCAATGCCAGCCGTTATTAAGGCCGACGGTCTTGCTCTTGGCAAGGGTGTTATAATCGCGGAAACAAGAGATGCTGCAAAAGCGGCGGTTCTGGATATTATGCAGGCAAAAAAATTCGGAAGCAGCGGTAATCGTATAGTTATAGAAGAATATCTTACCGGCCCTGAAATTTCAGTATTATCTTTTACTGACGGAAAAACCGTGAAACCAATGGTTTCGTCTATGGACCACAAACGCATCGGAGAAAATGATACCGGCCTAAACACCGGAGGTATGGGAACTGTTGCTCCGAATCCGTATTATACTGAGGAAATTGCGGCAGAATGTATGGAAAAAATATTTCTTCCGACTGTTGCCGCTATGAATGCTGAGGGAAGAACCTTTAAAGGGTGCCTCTACTTCGGTTTAATGCTTACTAAAAAAGGTCCGATGGTCATTGAATACAACTGCCGTTTCGGAGACCCGGAAACCCAGGTCGTTCTCCCCCTTCTTGAAAGTGATCTCCTGACTGTTATGCAGGCCGTTACGGAAGAGAGACTTGCTGAAATCGAGGTTAAATTCAGCGAGAAAAATGCATGTTGCGTTATAATGGCATCGGACGGATATCCTCAGAGCTATAAAAAGGGGTTCGAAATCCACATTCCTGAGGATATCTCGGACAAGGTTTTTATTGCGGGAGCTGCAGAAAAGGATGGAAAACTTATAACGAGTGGCGGCCGTGTGCTTGGAGCAACTGCGGTTATGCCCACTCTCACAGATGCGGTTGATTCTGCTTACCGTATGGTAAGCAGAATCAACTTTGATGGCGCATATTACCGCAGAGACATCGGAAAAAAAGCTTTAAAAGCTGTGGAGGAAGTACGCTGATGGTCTACAGAGTATTTGTTGAAAAGAAAAAAGAGCTTGCATATGAAGCGTTGTCTCTATGCTCGGACATTCGTAATTTACTCGGAATAGAATCTTTGACTGGTGTTCGCGTTGTCAACCGTTATGACGCCGAAAATATCTCAAAAGAACTTTTTGAGTATGCCAAAAAAACTGTTTTTTCAGAGCCGCAGCTTGATATAGTCTCTGAGAAACTGGATACAGACGGAGCTATATCGTTCGCAGTGGAATATCTCCCGGGACAGTTTGATCAGCGGGCTGATTCCGCAGCGCAGTGTATTCAGATTATTTCTAAGGGAGACAGACCTCTCATACGTACTGCAAAGATTTATGTCCTTTATGGTAATATAACTGAAAAACAGTTTGCAGATATAAAAAAATATGTAATCAATCCTGTCGAGTCAAGAGAAGCTGTTTTTGAAAAGCCTGAGACGCTTTGCGTAAAATATGATATTCCAACAGAAGTTAAAACACTTAACGGTTTTATTTCGCTTGACCGCAGCGGACTTGAGAAGTTTGTAAGAGAATACGGTCTAGCAATGGATACAGACGATATAGCCTTTTGTCAGGACTATTTTAAATCCGAGTGCCGTGACCCTACTATTACTGAGATCAGAATGATAGACACATACTGGTCGGATCATTGCCGCCATACAACGTTTTTGACTGTAATCGACAGTGTTAAATTTGAAGATGAACTGCTTCAGAGCGCATATAATGACTATATAGCTGTACGCCATGAGCTCGGAAGAACAAAGCCGGTATGCCTCATGGATCTTGCCACTATAGCGGTTAAATATCTTAAAGCACACGGAAAGCTTGACAAATTAGATGAATCTGAAGAGATTAACGCATGCACTGTAAAGGTTGATATTCAGCTTGACGGGAAAACCGAGCCCTGGCTGCTTCTTTTTAAAAATGAAACGCATAACCATCCGACGGAGATTGAACCTTTCGGAGGAGCAGCAACATGCATCGGAGGAGCAATTCGCGATCCCCTCTCCGGCCGGGCATATGTTTACGGAGCAATGCGTGTAACCGGAGCGGCCGATCCTTTAAGACCTGTCGCGGAAACTATGAAGGGAAAGCTTCCTCAGCGTAAAATCGTAACTACAGCTGCTGCAGGCTATTCTTCGTACGGAAATCAGATTGGACTTGCTACAGGCATTGTCGATGAGATTTATCATCCGGGATATGCAGCGAAGCGAATGGAAATAGGCGCTGTTATCGCCGCGGCTCCGGCTGAAAATGTCCGCCGCGAACGTCCGGCTCCCGGAGATGTTGTGATCCTTCTCGGCGGAAGTACCGGGCGCGACGGGTGCGGCGGAGCGACCGGATCGTCAAAGTCACATAATGCACAGTCGCTTGAAACATGCGGCGCGGAGGTGCAGAAAGGTAATGCGCCAGAGGAGAGAAAGCTTCAAAGATTTTTCAGAAACCGCGATGTCTGCAGAATGATAAAGCGATGCAATGATTTTGGAGCAGGTGGAGTATCGGTTGCAATAGGAGAGCTTGCAGACGGACTTGATATAGATCTTAACGCTGTGCCTAAGAAATATGAGGGTCTTGACGGAACTGAGCTTGCTATCAGCGAATCTCAGGAAAGAATGGCCGTGGTTATAGAGCCCCAAAACGTAGATGCTTTTCTAAAACTGGCAGAAACAGAAAATCTGCAGGCGTGTCCGGTAGCAAAAGTTAAAGAAGAAGCACGGCTGACAATGACCTGGAATGGCAGAAAAATTGTCGATATCAGCCGCGAATTCCTAAATTCAAACGGAGCGGAAAAACATATTGATATCGTGCCTGCCGCGCCTGCCCTTACAGAAAAAAAAGCTGACGGGGGATTTGAGGAAAATTATAAAAGACTTGCGTCTGATCTTAATATCTGCTCTAAAAGAGGACTTTCTGAACGTTTTGACTCTACAATCGGAGCAGGAACTGTTCTTATGCCCTTCGGAGGAAAAAATCAGCTGACACCTATACAGGCAATGGTTCAGAAAATCTCCGCTGAAAAGAAGCACACAGATGACTGCTCATTAATGTCATTTGGTTATAATCCTTTTATAACCGAACAAAGTCCGTATCACGGTGCATATCTTGCGGTCGTAGAATCTGTCTGCAAACTGATTGCCTCCGGTGCGTCATTCAAAGATGTATACCTAACTTTCCAAGAGTATTTTGAACGTCCCGGAAAAGATCCCACAAGATGGGGAAAACCGTTTGCAGCGCTTCTCGGTGCTTTTCGGGCACAAATGGAGCTTGGAATAGGCGCTATAGGGGGAAAGGACTCAATGAGCGGATCCTTTGAATCGCTTGATGTGCCTCCGACACTTGTCTCGTTTGCGGTGACAACAGAGAAAGTACATAATATTGTTTCGCCGGAATTTAAGAGGGCAGGAAACTGTGTTGTCATTATAGAACCTGAATTTGATGAAAACAATCTTCCGAAAGCAGAATCCCTTCTTAATGTTTTTGAAAAGGTGACTTTGCTTCTTCGCTCCGGCAAGGCTGTATCGTGCTACACGCCGGGAATGGGCGGAATAGGTGAAGCAGTAATGAAAATGGCCTTCGGAAACGGTCTTGGTTTCCGCTTTTCAGACAGCGTTTCAGTTCAGGATATTTTTGGATACAGATACGCATCGTTTATTCTCGAAATTGAAGGCGACTGCGAAGAAAAACTTCTTGGTATTATTACAGACGATGGACAGATCAGCTTAGGAACTGAAAAAATTCCGCTTTCCGGACTTCTTGCAGATTATGAAAATAAGCTTGAAGAAGTCTTCAGCTGTAATATAGAAAATGAAAAAGGAAGAATGAAAAACTTCTCCTATAAATCCGGGAAAAGATGTTCCCCTGCAATTAAGTCTGTCAAACCTAAAATTTTGATTCCTGCTTTTCCAGGGACCAACTGCGAATATGACAGTGCCAAAGCAGTTAGAGATGCCGGAGCAGAACCGGAAATTATAGTCATCAACAACCTCTGCGCGGACGGAATTTCCGCAAGTGTTGAAAAATTTGCCGCTGAGCTTAAAACAGCGCAGATGATTTTTATTCCGGGAGGCTTTTCAGGAGGCGACGAACCCGACGGCAGCGGAAAATTTATTACTGCATTTTTCCGTAATGCTGAAATAAAAGACGGCGTGGCCGATTTGCTGGAAAAACGAGACGGGCTGATTTGCGGTATATGCAACGGCTTTCAGGCGCTTATTAAACTCGGACTGGTTCCGTACGGAAGAATCATTGACACAGACGAGAGCTGCCCGACACTTACATACAACACAATTGCAAGACATCAATCGAGGATTGTCCGGACAAGAATTGCGTCTAACAAATCTCCGTGGCTGTCAATGACAGATGTTGGAGATGTATACAGCGTTCCTGTTTCACACGGAGAAGGACGTTTTATTGCAAGCGAAGATCTGATTTTAAAGCTTGCTGAAAATGGTCAGATAGCAACACAGTATGTTGATTTCGAAAATAATGCAACGTCAGATATTCATTTTAATCCCAACGGTTCGATGTATGCAATTGAGGGAATCACATCTCCGGATGGAAGAGTTTTCGGCAAGATGGGACATAGTGAAAGAATCGGTGACGGTTTATATAAAAATGTTCCGGGAAATTATAATATTCACATGTTTGAGGCAGCAGTGCATTATTTTAGGTAAATTGTTAATATACATCATGCAATTGCATATATAATAATGTTGTTATCACCCAGACGGTGAAATTTTTCACAAACTGTATAGGCCGTTTCAGACGGTGAGAGGTATTATAATGTCATATAAAACCGATATAGAAATTGCTCAGGAATGTAAATTAAAACCCATAGATGAAATTGCTGAAAAAGCACATATCCAGAAAAAATATATTGAACAGTACGGGAGATATAAGGCAAAAATCGATCCGTCTCTCATAAATGAAACCGACCGGAAAAATGGTAAGCTGATTCTTGTAACCGCAATTACTCCAACGCCGGCAGGAGAGGGTAAAACTACTACGACAATCGGACTGGCAGATGGTCTTTCCCGAATCGGCAAGGACGTTACAGTCGCCTTGAGAGAGCCGTCGCTCGGACCTGTTTTCGGTGTGAAGGGCGGCGCGGCCGGAGGAGGATATGCTCAGGTTGTGCCGATGGAGGATATCAATCTTCACTTTACAGGAGACTTTCACGCAATCGGCGCGGCAAACAATTTACTTTCCGCTATGCTTGACAATCATATCCAGCAGGGAAACGCGTTAAACATCGACGTCCGAAAAGTAACCTGGAAACGCTGTGTGGATATGAATGATAGGCAGCTTCGGTTTATTGTTGACGGGTTAGGCGGCAAGTTTAACGGTGTTCCCCGGGAAGACGGATTTGATATCACTGTTGCAAGCGAAGTAATGGCGGTGTTTTGCCTTTCGGATTCAATCAGCGATTTAAAAAACAGACTTTCTAAAATCGTCGTAGGCTATACTTATGATGATAAACCGGTAACTGCTGGAGATCTTAAAGCAGTGGGTGCGATGACCGCTCTGCTTAAAGACGCTCTTAAGCCAAATCTTGTTCAAACACTTGAGGGAACGCCGGCTTTTGTTCATGGCGGTCCCTTTGCAAACATTGCACATGGCTGTAATTCTGTTATGGCTACAAGGCTTGCTCTCAAGCTGGGCGATTACACAGTAACAGAAGCTGGTTTCGGAGCGGATCTCGGAGCAGAAAAATTTCTCGATATAAAATGCCGCCTTGCTGGACTTAAGCCTGACGCAGTCGTTATTGTCTCAACAGTGAGGGCGCTCAAAATGCACGGCGGACTTGCAAAGAATGAACTTTCTTCTGAGGATATCAAAGCTCTTGAAAAGGGAATTCCGAATCTCCTCCGGCATGTTTCCAATATAAAAAATGTATATAAGCTTCCGTGTGTTGTAGCTGTCAACCGTTTTCCGACAGATACCGACCGGGAAATTGACTTTATTATTGAAAAATGCCGCGATCTCGGTGTAAATGCTGTGCTTTCGACCGTCTGGTCTGATGGCGGCCGAGGCGGAGAAACACTTGCACATGAGGTTGTAAAGTTATGCGATGAGAAAAATTCAGATTTTTCATTCGCATATAACCTTGATAATTCCATTGAAGAAAAAATCGAAGAGGTAGTAAAGAAGATTTACGGCGGAGACGGAATCGTTGTTACGCCTGCGGCACAAAAACAGATAGAACAGCTTACTGCCCTCGGATTTGATAAATTGCCTGTCTGTATTGCGAAAACACAGTACAGCTTTTCAGATGATCCCGCAAAACTCGGAGCTCCAAGCGGATTTAAAATAACCGTAAAATCCGTAAAGGTATCTGCAGGCGCAGGATTTATCGTCGTTCTTACAGGAGATATCCTTACGATGCCGGGACTTCCTAAGTCCCCTGCTGCAGAGCGGATCGACGTTGATGATGACGGCAGGATTACAGGTCTCTTTTAATCCATAAAAAGCTGAACTTCAGTTTTCATATATATATTCAATCAGCTCTTTTGATTTTGCTGCGCTTTTTAAATAAATAAAAACACATCGGCAAACTGCTTTTTGTTCTTTATCTGTCAGATAATGACCGTTATAACTGACATTGTAAAAACATATAGTTTCTACCGGTGTGTTTTATTCTCTATATACCTGAATTTATCGTTTATAATTTAAAATTTTAGCTTGCTGCTTAAACAGACGTCTCTTTAAATGAATGCTGTATCTCCTTTGATTTATTTATGTCTAAATTCATTATATATTGCTTCGATTGCTGCTTCGAGGTCATTCTCTTTAACACCGAGAATAATATTAAGCTCACTCGATCCCTGATCAATCATGACAAGGTTTATATCAGCTTTTGCAATTGCTCCAATCGTGCGAGCAGCAGTTCCCTTTGCGCTTCTCATTCCGCGTCCTACAACAGCTATAAGTGCTATTTCATCCTCTATAAAAACGCTGTCCGGATTCACGGCATCACAGAGAATACGCAGTATATTGTCGTGCCTTCCTTCAATCGCCTTTTCAGACAAAATTATGCTGAGTGTATCAATTCCGGACGGCAGATGCTCAAATGAAATATTTTCTTGTTCCAGGGCGGACAGTACCTTGCGAGCAAATCCAACCTCGGAGTTCATCATATCCTTTTCTATGGTAATCGAACAAAAACCCTTTTTACCTGCTATACCTGTTATAATATTATCACGCTCTGAATCATGACATGAGGCGACAATCATGGTACCGTTATCCTGAGGACTATTTGTATTCCTTATATTAATAGGAATGCCCATCAGTCTGACCGGAAAAATCGCATCCTCATGAAGAACTGTAGCACCCATATATGAAAGTTCGCGCAATTCATTATATGTGATTACATCAATGACATCCGGATTATCTACAATGCGCGGATCCGCCATTAAAACGCCGGAAACATCCGTCCAGTTTTCGTATATAACAGAATTTGTTGACCGTGCAACAATAGCGCCGGTTATATCAGAGCCTCCCCGGGAAAAAGTACGGATAGTATCGTTGGGCATTGATCCGTAAAAACCTGGAATTACCGCGTGCGTCACATTTTTGAGTCTTTCACCCATTATAGTATAGGTTTTGTCACAGTCAAGCTGGCCGTTTTCGTTAAAGAAGATAATTTCACGCGCATCAATAAATTCAAAATCAAGATATTTTGCAAGAATTTTTGCATTGAGATATTCTCCCCGGCTCGCCGTATAATCACGT
Organism: uncultured Eubacteriales bacterium; assembly: GCA_902462015.1. Taxonomy (GTDB): domain Bacteria; phylum Bacillota; class Clostridia; order Oscillospirales; family CAG-272; genus UMGS911. Next base: position 33,501 of record CABPZV010000002.1, read on the forward strand.
CCTGCATTATGGATTACCGACATCTTGATTTTTTTAAATTCATCATCAAGCGCAAAATTTACGCCAAGACCGGACACAATGGCACGGTATCTTTCCTCAAGCTGCGCAAATATTTTATCTATATTATCTCCCTTTGCCGCAAGTTCGTAACATTCATATAATTTATCGGTTATTTTAAAATCGTCCGAATTACGTTTTCCCGGAGCGGAAGCAACAACATATCTTCTGTCTGAATCTGCTTTAATTATTTCTGTTACTTTTTCAAACTGTTCAGCGCTGGCCAGTGAACTTCCTCCGAACTTAGCTGTTTTAATATTCTTGTGCATTAGGAAAAATCCCCTCTTTTTAATATATTACATACCTTGTCAAAATTTGACTCTCCATAATATTATATTCAAATTTTGCTGTTCTGTCAATGCTTAAAGGGAATGAAAACACGATTCACATGTTATGATTGATTATCTAAAAAATCTTGACTCAAAACCAAAAATATGATATACTAATCTGTATGTTTTTAGAATAAACATTAAAAAAATATTTTTATCAGACGTAAAAAGAGGGATTTAAATTGCGCAGAGATGATTTGAGGAATATAGCAATAATAGCACATGTCGACCACGGTAAAACAACACTTGTTGACGAAATGCTTAAGCAGGGCGGAATCTATCGTGAAAATCAAACTACAGCAGAACGGGTAATGGATTCAAACGATCTGGAACGTGAACGCGGAATTACAATCCTTGCAAAAAACACCGCTGTACACTATAACGACGTAAAAATAAATATAGTAGATACTCCCGGTCACGCAGATTTCGGCGGCGAGGTTGAACGTATTCTCAAAATGGTAAATGGAGTTCTGCTTCTCGTTGACGCGGCTGAAGGACCGATGCCACAAACACGATTTGTGCTTCAAAAAGCGCTTGAATTAAATCACCGTGTAATTGTAGTAATCAATAAAATTGACAAACCGGACGCGCGGCTTGACGAGGTCGTCGATGAAGTACTTGAGCTTCTTATGGATCTAAACGCCACAGATGAGCAGCTTGATTCTCCTATGCTGTTTTGCTCAGGACGGGATGGAACAGCATCTCTTTCTCCTCTTGAAAAGGGAACCGATCTTAAACCGCTTTTCGACACTATTCTCGATTATATTCCGGCGCCCGAGGGAGATGAAAACGGTCCTCTGCAGCTGCTCGTTTCGTCAATTGATTATAACGAATACGTAGGCCGAATCGGAATCGGACGTATTGAAAGAGGTCAGATAAAGCAAAACCAGGACGCTTTGATCTGCAACTATCATTCGGCAGGCACACCGAAGCGCACAAAAATAGTCTCAATTTACCAAATCGACGGACTGCAAAGAATTCCGGTAACAGAAGCAAAGATCGGCGATATTGTGTGCTTTTCCGGAGCCGAAAATATTACAATCGGAGATACAGTCACATCTGTTGATAATCCCGAACCTCTTGAATTCGTAAAAGTTAGCGAACCTACAATGGAGATGACATTTTCTGTAAACGATAGTCCATTTGCAGGCCGTGAAGGAAAATATGTTACTTCCAGACAGCTTCGCGAAAGATTGTATAAGGAGCTCCTGAAAGATGTTTCTCTCCGCGTCAAGGATGGGGAAACGACAGATTCGTTTAATGTTTCCGGACGCGGCGAAATGCATTTATCTATTCTTATCGAAACAATGCGCCGAGAGGGTTACGAGCTTTGCTGTTCCACTCCTCGCGTACTGTACAAAGAAATAGACGGTGTAAAAAACGAACCGATGGAGCTTGTCTTTATTGATGTTCCGTCCGATTATGTTGGAAGTGTTGTTGAAGAGCTCGGCAGACGCAAAGGTGAGCTTATTAAAATGGAACCAAATTTGACAGGAACACGTATGACAATTGAATACTCAATTCCAGCACGCTGTCTATTCGGCTACAGAAGCATGTTTATGACTGCGACACGCGGTGAAGGTATAATTAACTCTGTGTTCGACGGATACCAGCCATATAAGGGCGATATTACGCTTCGCTGGACCGGTTCGCTTGTTGCCTCCGAGGACGGAGAAACAACGTCTTACGGTCTGTATAATACACAGGAGCGCGGCAATATGTTTATCGGCCCGGCAACTCCAGTTTACGAGGGAATGATTGTCGGTGAAAGTCCGAAAACCGGAGACATCGCTGTAAACCCATGTAAAAAGAAACATCTTACCGCTGTACGTTCATCTGGCGCTGATGAAGCCCTCACTCTTGTTACACCAGTTGTATTCAGCCTTGAAGAGGCAATCGAATTTATTTCGGATGATGAACTTATTGAAGTAACACCGAAAAGTATACGTCTCCGCAAGAGAATTCTAAATACCGAGCTTAGGCTTAAAGCTCAGAGCAAAAAGAATAAACAGCAAAAATAAAGGGTAGATACCGTTAACGCTTTAAAACTGTCCTTTATCAAAGACTTTCAGTTCTTTTAAAAAATTAGCCGCGCCGCCGCGCGGCTTTTGTTATTAAACTCAGTTAAAATAAGTAATTTCAAGAATCTGCGGCTTATCATAGCAATCCCCGGTTGAAATTAAGGAATAGCTGTTTTCATCAGATTTCGGTTTTAAAACAAAGCCTAATGATTCTATAAAATTCTGTGTTTCACTGTCAACAGTAAATCCTGTAATGTCTATAATATAGTAATTGTCAGTCAATACGGCTTTTGCTGTGTTTGTTGATCTGCTGTCATTATTGTTCCACGTAGTTCCGATACTGCAAAATCTTCTCATCAAATTATACGCTGTAACCGAAGTGACGTTATTATTAAGTCTTGGAATTAATAAGCAAATAGATTTTATTCTCTTCAACAATATGTTTCTTATAATGCCATAATCTATTTTGGAAAACAGCCACTGTTCTCCAAATTCCTTTCCGCTGCCGATAAGAGCAGATGCCCCATATAGGTTATTTTCATCCGGCCGTCTGTTTTCAACGGTTGTATCCAGCATAAGCTTCTGTTCATACATATTACATTCAATTTCAACCGTCTTTATCCTGTCCGAACATTCTATACATATTTCATAATGCCGTTCGTCTATAGCCTTTGTATTAAGTATTATAGAACCGGGCGTAAAGTCTTCAATGCTTCTGTCCCCTATAACGGAAACTGTAAAAATCGGCGTAATGTCACCCGACATAAAAGAAAAATATTTTTCATTGTATTTAACTCCATACGGCATTTCATTTATATCAATATATAATTTAATAAATTTTTCTTTTTCCAAAAGCTTTTTAATTCTGACTCCATTCAGCGTAGGTGTGAGGCTAACTACCGGACGTCCATTATAAACAGAGCAATTATCTTTTTTTGACATTTCAATATGTACAATACCGCAATTATTCTTTAAACAGATTACATTGCTTCGCACCAAAATATCTGCATTGCTTCCGGTATGATGTAAACATCCATTTTCCTGCCTGAAACTCAAATTCACAAGTTGACCGTCTGTGATATTAAATATCGGCACACTGAAAACGTAGGAAGTTGTAGTTGAATCTTTATTATCTATTTCGAGCATATACCGGTTTAAGAATTTATTTTGACATATAATACTCTCCCTGCCGTTTCGTATTCGTTTGATTTCATTAATCGGCGAGTCCATTTTGTACCTCCTGTTATTTACATACGATAAAACCCTATTAATATTAAGAGCTATGCGTAATTCCGCACAGCTCTTTAATAATAAATTATTTAAAGTTCAGGACGCCAGTTAGCATACAAGACCATATTGTAATCGGGCACAATAGTTAATATATTAATCTTTTGTCCCTTTCCATTCGGAAGCGTATACCAGCCGTCAAAATATTTCTCTTCTTCGCAGCAGCATACCTCAGGCAAACGTCCGAAAATTTCACCGACATCACAATAAATTAAAGAGTTTCCTATCAAACACCCTCCGCAAGGATTAAATAATACCCTTACCATCCAATGAGCATACAACACTACAGTATTCTCGGGAACAATTGAAAGTGCTTTAACAGAATACCCTTCAGAATCAGAAGAGGTATACCAACCTTTAAAGGTACATCCATCGCGAATAGGAATATTATCATTAAGAACAGAACCATATTTTTCATTTGTAGGGCAATATACAGTTATAGCATTCCCTGAGTAATTATCGCAAAATATAACCGCTGTAACTTTTGTCCAATGCGCATAAAGAGAATGATCTGAATTAGAACACAATGTTTCTGTTGTAACCTGATTTCCTCCTGATTGTTCAGTAAACCAGCCGTCGAAGCGATAACCACTTCTCTCCATAGAAGAAGGCAAAGCTTCTCCGTATGCTTCTCCATCATAAGCGTTAAATGTATTAAAAGTGCTTGTATCTGAATCAGAAAAATTGCGTTTCAAAGTCACCTGAACAATGCGAGTCCAATGACCATACAATGTTAAATTTTTGACAGCAGGAACAATTGTACCATTAAAGTATCTCGTTCCTCCAACTACGGCGGTATACCATCCGTCAAACCTGTATCCATCGCAACCAGCAGGCAGCAAAGAAATTTCTCCTCCTACAGGAAATTTCAAAGTTATAGGCTCTTCATCATCAGAAGTGCTTGAATTTTTTATATAGGTTACAGCCGCAACTCGAGTCCAATGAGCATATAAATAAAGTGTATCTTCATTTGGAACAATTGTTTCTGAAGTATATTTAGTTCCTCCACTTCTACTCGTATACCAACCCTCAAATGTATAATATGCATCTTCAGTTTCAAAATCTATATATTCGAACTTGGACATATCTCCAATTGGTTGTCCTTCATAACATGTCGTGGTATTAAAATTTATTACATCTTCAGCTGTACGGTTTCTAACAAAGATCACATTGACCTTATGTTTCCACCGCGCATATAAAGGATGGCCATATGTCTTTATGGTTGAATCTGCCGTATGCTGTGTTCCACCTACACGGTCAGTATACCAACCGTCAAACTCATAATTGCTTCTCGTCCATTCCAAATCGCTTGGGTTCAGTAAACTGTTTCCATATTTTTGGTTTGCATAATGCTGTACTACTTTACATGTTGTATCTTTATCTGAGTAATTTCTATAGTAAGTAATATTTACAACCAAAATCCATTGTGCATATAGCGGGTAATTAATTGCAGGTACAATGGTATCTAATGTATGTTGTGTTCCGCCCTCTCTGTCAGTATACCAACCAGCAAATACAAAATCTTCTCTATCTGGAGGTATATAAAAAGTTACTCCATTATCCCTATAACTTTTGCCAGCCTCTAATTCCTTTGTATCCAACTGTTCAGTATCACTTACAGAATAATTTCTGTAAAATTTTACCGTATACTTAATTGGTACATTTCCACCTGACGAGCTTTTGGGTGCTTTGATAATATATTCTGATGTAGTAGAAATAAGTGTTTCTTCATTAGTTATACTTCCATTGTAACCTCCCCAAGAAATCATACATCTTTTTGATACGTTTTGAGGATTCCCCCATACTTCGGCAAAAGTAACAATATTTTTTCCAGTTGTAGAATCTGTAGTTACTGTATGGACAATAGCACTATGACCATTTTTTCTAATTATATCGCCCGGTGACAAATGAATTCCAACAGCATGATTTTGCGTATAATAAATCCAACCATTTGCATCTGTATACCCATTATAATCAGCACCATAATAATAATCTTGAGGGTAAGAGTTAAAAACTCGATACGCCATATATAATGCAAAACCAGCACATTGTATACTACTTTTAAAACAATTACAGCCACATGCACCCTTTAAATAATAATTGCAATTATCATCTGGATGATGTGTACAGGGTATATCTCTAACCGAATCAGGATGGTTAATGCCGTTATTTATATCTTCTGCCGATGCAAGATCATTTGGATCATGATTCCAGAACTTTCCATGAGCAAAAGTGTTTTTTAATAGGTTTAGCTTTTGAGTTACTTCTATGTCAGTCATTTTTTTCTCCTTATATTTATTTTGAATGCATTCATAAAAATAAAGAAGAAAATAAAATGATTATTGTCAATACTATTATATTATTTTGCCACTTCGTATTTTTGTGCTTGACGTGAAAGATATTCATTAACTTCATCTTCTGACTTTAAATCAAGTAAAGAACCAATATACGTTACATCAAATCCACGCTCTTTTGCTGTTAATGACTTTACAGGATTGTATATAATTTTCCCATCTTCTATTTTAACATAACCTTCTTCGTATGCAAACTCATCAAGCCCGGTCCAATAAGGATAAAAATCTGGTGTTCCTCCATAAGAACTATATTTACGTGGAATACGAGTATAATTCAAAGAACCATCATCACCCTTTATAAATTTAACGACAGAATAATTATACCATTCTTCATTTTGGATTTTCCCATCGTTTGGATTCGGATCAATTATTTCAATATTTATAATACTATCTTTCGCAAAAATCCATGTGTCTCCAAAACCATAAATATTTGTATTAGAAAACACTATTCCTTCAGTAGTTTCATATGCTTCATTGCTTTTAGAGTTGTTAACACCATTAATATATGTGTCAAAATAAGGCTCATCAAAAAGCTTTTGTTGACTGTTCGCACTGAAAGCTTTACAATACAAATAATATTTTCTTCCTAATATATCGTCTGAATTTGCATATTTTCTTTCTATTTCCGCCATCATACCGCCAGAAACGAGATTAGCTTCTCCTTCTCCATCTATATTATCAGAAATTACGTCAAAAAAAACGTCAAACATATCATAATCATCCTTGATAATGTTTGGCATGCAAAAAAATAAAGTATCGTCACTCTTTAAAAGAACACCATCTACAAATTTGAAATATGTATTCTCTTCCGGAACTTCAATACTTTCAAGAGCACTCAAGCTTACAAAAGCCTGCGTATCAATATTTTCAACTGACTTTCCAAGTTTTATTGTTTTTATTTTGTCAGCAACTGAACTTGCTCCAAATGCGTCTGCCGAAATCGTTACCACCTCATCAGGGATTGAAACACTCTCCGCTGTTCCGTTATACGCAGTTAAAATTCTTTCATCAGATATTATAAACTCAGATAACGGTAATTCTTGCGTTTCGCTCTCAATTTCAGAAGTTTGTATACTAGTATTTACTTTAGTATCTGATGTAATGTCATCATTAAATACCGGTTTTTCAGAAGCATTACAGGACGAAAAAGTTACACATAGCATAGCTACAAGACAACAATTGCTTATAATTTTATTTCGGTTTAATAATATAGTATTTTTTTTATTTTCATTGCCGCACATTATCTTCTACTCCTATTCATATTTAATTATATCGGTTATATATTACCATTTATGGAAAGAAGTGTCAATACTTTCCATAGCCATTTATAAAATATTAGGTATCTTATAAATAAAAAAAATAAAATTAAATCTACTTTTTAATATTTATATATACAAATATATTATTAATATTTTATTATTCGCAGATATTTTATGTTAATAAATCAACATTAAAACAAAATGTTGTTATCATAATATATATTAATGACAACAACATTATATGCAAGTTTATGAAGTTATGTTAAAGAACTTATGTTAAATATATAAGATATATTTCAAAATCACATTTTGAATGATTTTATAAATTGAACGAGCAATAAAAAACTTATACTGTACTAATAGTTAGAATAAAACACATTTATTTTGCAGATTCGTATATTTCAGCATTATGAGCAAGAAAGTCATCTACTGTAGGAAAGTCATCTCTATAGAACGTATCGTAATATCCTTTAATATCTTCAATTAAATTAGGATTACTATTAGCGGTATACCGCGATTCAGGATAATAAATTATCTGGCCGTTTTCAATTCTTACATTTCCAGTTTCACTTGCAAATTCATCAAATCCTGTAGAAAACAAAGCATATTGACAAGTACCAGGAATTCTACCATATTTTCGTGGATGCCTGTAATACTTGAGATCTCCATTATCACTACAGAAAAATCTTATAATAGAATAATTATACCATTCTACATCTCCTATCTTCCCGTCTTGCGGTAATGGATCAATAATTTCTATTTCCACAATTTGTTCATTTGTTATTACCCATGTTTTACCAAATCCATATCTGCTAGTATTAGCAAATACTACACCTGCTGATGTATCATAAATTTTATTTCTTTTATACCAATAATGATTATCATTTTTATATTTATATGTATCACATACAGGTTCATCAAATAATAGTTCTTGCCCATTTGCATAGATAGAATTACAATAAAGATTATACTTTCTTTCTAAAATATCATCAGATTGTGCATACTCATATTTAATATTAGCTATAATATCTCCTGATACTAACTGAGCTATCCCCGTTCCATCTATTTTATAAGATATAATGTCATCGAAAACATCAAACATATCGTAATCATCTCTAATAATATTTGGTACACAAAAAAATATCGAAAAATCATTCTTTATAAGAACCCCATCTGATGATTGAAAATAAGGATTATTTCTTGAAACTTTAATATCTTCCAAAGCCGTTAAACTTAGAAATGCTTGCGCATCAACATTTTGAACTGATTTTCCAAGTATAACTTTCTTAATATTATTGGCCTCGGGACTTACTCCGAAAGCATCAGCCCCAATTGAGGTCACAACATCGGGAATTTCCACTATTGTATCTGTACCCATATATTTAGTTAAAATTCCAGCTTCTGATATATCAAAATCAGGATTTTGATTATCAATAACCAAGGCTGCCTCATTGTTTATTATAGTATCACTATTATTCCCAGTTATATCATTTACTCCAGGCAAATACGAGTTTTGAGAATCACTTTTATGGGTTAATAACAATGTAATTCCAATAATAAGAAATACAATTACTATACATAAAGTTATTATAACATTACGGGTTTTAACTATTCTTTTATCATTATAATCCATATCATATTTCCTTTCCAAATTTTATGATAAATTTTTTTACTTATAGCAAAAAATATTTATCATATTAGTCATTTTGCAGACTCGTATATTTCAGCATTATGAGCAAGAAACTCTTCAAGCGTTTTTTCACCGAATCCCTGAGCATCATTATAATTATATAAATAGAAAACATCTTGCAAATATCCGCTAATAGGATCTTCTTTTACAGTCCAAACTCTATTAGGAGAATAAATAATTTCTCCATTTTCAATTTTTACATTACCCGTTTCACCTGCAAATTCATCGAATCCAGTACAACGATAAGGATTAACAATAGTTCCCCCCGTAATCGTAAATTTATATGGCCTACGTAAATATTTCAGAGAGCCATCTTTTCCACGACGAAAATTTATTACTGAATAATTATAATCAGCATCGCTCATATTAGTAAAATAATTCTCTACTTCAATTTTTGCATGAGCAATTGAATCTTCTGTTAATATCCACACATCTCCGAACCCTTCATAAACCGTGTTAGAAAGAACAACTCCTTGATTTGTTTCAAAAACCCGACAAGATTTAGAATTATTAACACCATATATATATGCTAATGGTTCATTAAAATCAAGTTTTTGACCATTGGCATAAAAGGAGTTGCAAAAAATGTTATATTTCATGTCAAGTGAATCTTTTATTTCCTTTTCTGCTTCTAATACATTTACATTAGCAATCATTCCGCCTAATATAATTTGTTTTGTTCCATAAGCATCTTCATTATCTGAAATTGCATCATAAAATACATCGAACATATCATAATCATAACTATATTTGATAATACTCGGCATACAGAAAAATACTGAATTATCTGTTTTAATCAGTACACCGTCTCCAGATGTATAAGTACTATTTTCTTCAGGTACTTCCACATTTTCAAGCTTAGTAAGACTAACAAACGCCTGTACATCAATGTCTTCAACCGATTTTCCAAGCTTTACAGTTTTAATTTCATCCGCATATGGACTTGTGCCGAATGCATCCTCACCAATAGAAATTACATTGTCAGGAATTACGACGGTTTCGTCGTCTCCATTGTATGCTGTCAAAACACCAGCTTCTGATATTTCAAATTCGGGTTTCGGAGCTTCGGTTTCTGCTTCCGTCTCATTGTCTTGTGACTGATCCGAATTGCTTTCCGACTCCGTTGTATCGGTACCGGTAATAGCAGCCCCGTCAGAATTCCGAAAATGCATTACTAATACAGTCGCCACAACGATACAAATAGCTGCCACTATACAGCAACATACGGCGATTCTGCCGTTTTTCTTAGGATTATTTTCCTTTGCTTGCATTTCTACACTGTTGTTATCCATAATATTTTCCTTTCTCATATAAATAATTTAGCAGATTTTTTCTGTAAATTTATTTTATCACATTATTTAATAAATTTCAATAGATTTTTATAAAAAAGTAAAAACAAGTATATTTTTGTAAAATCAAATCAAAGTTAGTAAATAAATACTGAATCAGTAAATAGTTTTTAAACAGCAAGCGAGCAATAACAACGAGATGCCGAGTGAAAGAAATATAAATTCAGTTCAAAATCCGGAGCTGTATAAAAATCATACAGCTCCGGATTATTTAAATATTAAATTGAATAACCGCGTAAAAACGACTTTAGTCTGGGACCTGAATTACCAAAAACCTCCTCAGGAGTTCCCGATTCAGAGATAACTCCTCCATCCATAAACAAAACTCTGCTTGCAATCTCGCGCGCAAAAGCCATTTCATGAGTGACAATAATCATAGTCATATTATCTTCCGCAAGCGACCTCATAACTGACAAAACTTCTCCTGTAAGCTCAGGGTCAAGCGCAGACGTCGGTTCGTCAAAGAGAATTATTTCCGGATTCATCATCATGGCTCTTGCAATGGCGACCCTTTGTTTCTGTCCTCCGGAAAGTGACATGGGCAGAGCATCGAGTTTATCAGACAATCCGACTCTGTCAAGAAGATATTTTGCCTTTTCAACCGCTTCCTCTTTAGAATACAATTTTGCGAGAACGGGAGGCATTGTCAGATTTTTCCGTACAGACATATGCGAAAAAAGATTAAACTGCTGAAAAACCATTCCCATTCTGCGGCAAATCTCTTTTTCCTGTTTTTCACGAACGTAGACTCCGTTTTTCACGAAAGCTCTACCGTCGATATAGATACTCCCGGCAGATATTCTTTCAAGTCCGATCAGACATCGCAGCATTGTACTTTTCCCGGAGCCGGATGGACCTATAACGGCTATAACCTCCCCAGGAATAACATCGAGATCAATACCTTTTAAAACTTCGTTATCGCCGAATCTTTTCTGAATTCCGTCCGCGTGAATCATAATATTATCATAAGAATTATTTTCTGTTATCCCATCCATAAAATATGCTTGTTCCTTTCCTGCGCCACCGCAAACAGCCCGTTTAAAATCCTAAAGCTTGTTTTCAATATTTCGGTTTTGCGCATTGCGACCTTCCCGAAAAATTAACCGGACACATTAAAAGTCACAATAAATTTGCGTGGCAGCCTAAATTTAGTTTTATCTTTGTCAATATAAGACACAAACGACTTTACCGTCAAAACATAAAACGCCGTTCAAGATATGCAAAAAATTTAGTTAGGCCGTATGTCATTAAGAGATATATAACCGCTGCAATTATGTAAGGAGTTACATCTACGTAATGATTTACCATAGACTTAGTATAATGAAGAAGATCCGCTATACCGATCGATGTGACAAGCGCAGTATCCTTTATAAGTGTAATCGCCTCATTACTAACAGACGGAAGCACAACCTTAAACATTTGCGGCATTACAACGTGAATACGCGTCTGAAACCTTGAAAAGCCTAAAACAGAAGCTGCTTCATACTGGCCTATGTCAATTGAAAGCAAACCACCGCGGAATATCTCTGCAAGGTATGCCGAGTAATTGAGAATAAAGGTTAGCACCGCCGCACTAAATCTTCCCAATACAAGGTATTTTCCTACTACAGGAATTGAAGGAAGCCCATAGTAAAAGAAAAACAGCTGAAGCATAAGCGGGGTACCCCGCATAACAAATACAAAGCCGCGCATAATGGCACGCATGATACGGTTTTTTCCTGTTATTATAAAACTTATTATAAGTCCCAGCGGCACAGCAGCTATAATCGTTATAAAAAATAGCGAAACTGTACAGCCAAGACCCTTGCACAATACCTTCGTTACAGATAGAATAAACTCCATAAATTACCCCACGCCGCGAACGGTCAAAAGAAAATATGAATTTTTAATTCAGATTAC
>CABPZV010000003.1 GCA_902462015.1 uncultured Eubacteriales bacterium
CGACATCTATTACGGACGCATTATATGGAATAAATTCAGCTGTCATAACCGAATCCGCAAAATGTCTGCAGATTATATCTCCGGGATCGGTTATCGACGTCACATTGATTTTCTTTCCCGCCGTATTCATATATTTGATCAGTCCGTAAAAGCAATCGATATTTCTCTCAGATATAAAATGCTTTAAACCGCAGTCCGTAAAAATTCCGGTAAAAAGAGCCTCGAAATCCCGGCGTTCCAAAAAAAACTCTTTTTCTGTTTTTAACTCATCAGAGCCTTTATACAAATTATAATCATTCCCTTTCAAGTAATTCTTTTTTATCTGCTCCAGCACGGTCATGCTGGCTTATCCAGATCATTAATACCGAAATATCGGCAGGGCTGACTCCAGATATCCTCGACGCCCGTCCAATGCTTTCCGGCCTGATTTTTGCAAGCTTCTGCGCCGCTTCTTTACGGATTCCAACAATTTTGTCATAATCTATATCTGCTGGAATAAGCCGCCGCTCATATTTCCGGAAGCGCTCCGCCTCGGCAAGCTGCCGTTTTATATACCCCTCATACTTAATCTCTATCCAGGCAGCTTCCGCGACACTTCTCGGAAGCTCCGGCCGGTCAGGATCAATCGGGGCGATTATTTCATAATTAAGCTGCGGTCTCCGCAAGAGCGATGCAAGAGTAACGCCTGAGCTTATCTTGGCTGTCCCATGTTCTTCGAGAAGCTTATTTACAGCATCGCACGGCGCGGCCACTGTATTTTCAAGACGTTTTTTTTCATCCTCTATTGCTTTGCGGCGTCCGCGAAAACGTCTGTATCTCTCCTCGCTGACAAGTCCGGCTTGAAAGCCAAGCTCTGTCAGACGCTCATCGGCATTATCCTGGCGAAGCAGCAGACGGTATTCCGAGCGTGAGGTCATTATTCTGTAAGGCTCATTAGTCCCTTTTGTGACAAGATCATCGATAAGAGTTCCGATATAAGAGCTGTCCCTTGTCAGCACAAGCGGCTTCTCTCCTTTTATTTTCAGTGCAGCGTTAATTCCTGCTATCAGTCCCTGAGCCGCAGCCTCCTCATAGCCGGACGACCCGTTGAACTGGCCCGCGCCGTACAAACCAGATATACTTTTAAACTCAAGAGTAGGAGCGAGCTGTGTAGGATCAACACAGTCATATTCTATCGCATACGCCGGACGCATCGTAACAGCATTTGCAAATCCCGGAAGCGATTTCAGCATCTTCCGCTGAACATCCTCTGGCATAGAGGAGCTGAAGCCCTGAATATACATCTCTTCCGTATCATATCCCATCGGCTCTACAAACAGCTGGTGTCTTTCCTTATCGGCAAAACGGACTATTTTATCCTCAATCGACGGACAGTACCGCGGTCCGGTTCCGTGAATTTTACCGCTGAAAAGGGGCGAACGGTCAAGATTGTCCCTGATAATCTTATGCGTCTGCGCACTTGTGTACACGATATGACAAGGAATCTGCCCCCGGCTGTTAAGCTCAGCTTCATCGGTCAGGGCAGAAAAGGGTTTAATATAATCGTCCCCTTCCTGTACCTCCATTTTAGAAAAGTCGATACTGTCCCGTGCAACACGCGGAGGCGTCCCCGTCTTGAAACGCATCAAAGAAACTCCCTCACGACGCAGCGCATCTTCAAGTCCTTTTGCAGGAAGCATTCCGTCGGGACCAGAATCATACATAACATCGCCTACTATAACTTTCCCGCGCAGATATGTACCTGTACAAATAATCGCGGCTTTTACAGTCCATTCGGCTCCGAATTTTGTAATTACCGACTTCAGCTTGTTGTCATACACGGTAAAATCAATTACCTCAGCCTGAATAAGGCTGAGGTTTTTCTGTCTTTCAACAGTTTCTTTCATGATAGAATGATACATCCGCCGGTCCGCCTGCACACGCTTCGAGTGTACTGCCGGTCCCTTACTGCGGTTGAGCATACGGCTCTGCATTGTTACCCTGTCCGCAGCAACCCCCATTTCACCGCCGAGCGCATCTATCTCAAATACAAGATGTCCCTTGCCGGTACCGCCTATTGATGGATTGCACGGCATGTTTGCCACACCGTCAAGATTGATTGTAAACAGAAGCGTGTTAAGCCCCATTCTGGCGCAGGCAAGCGCAGCCTCTATTCCCGCATGTCCGGCACCTATAACAGCGACATCCGCTTCACCTGCTGAATATATCATAATAAATCTCAATTCCTTTCATTCCGGCAATCATCCCTCTATGTCATCTTCGTAATTCATGTCACAGACGGTATCAAATGAATCGTCTGAATCGTCGCCGCATACGCTCTTTTTATCGGCAGACTTTTCGTTTTTAACCGAAGCACCGGAAGCCTTCGGATTTTGTCCACCGCACAATAAAGAAAACATGTTATCATCTTCGGTTTCGTTTGCCTCCAACTTCTCCGGCAAGACAGGATCGTCTGTTTTTTCAATATTGGCTGAATAAGAGCTGCGTGAAACAATTTCCGGAATTTTTTTCTCAGACTCCGGATCAGAAAATTCATCGCTTTCAAAGCCGCCCATAAATTCATCCCCGGCCGTTTTATTCTCACATGACGTATCTACCGGCTGCCAAAGCATACGGTCATCCGTTTCCGAACTGCGGTTTTCATACTCCGCCGCAGGCTCCTGATTTTCAGCTTCCTCAGATCTCTCCGGCCTATAAGAGGATGTATTAAAAACTGCGCCGTAATCTACCGTCTCTCTGTCCTCTATCAGCTCGTTTAAATATTCGTCAGCTTCGTTTTCCTCACGCTGTCTGCGTCTTTCCCTTACCGCATTTTTTTCATCGGCAAGTTTTTTACCGACAAACTTCACTGATGATGGCAGGTAAAAGGTATTTACCGTAATGTAAAGTCCGATACACGCCTCGGTCAGCTTAAACATCAGATTTGCGCCTGTGACTGCTCCATTGTTCATAACGGCGGCTGTTATCTCCAGCGCAGCCGTCATATATATAATAAGCATCGCTATTGCCGAAAAGGTCCTGAAAAGCGCGGGACGCTCGCAGCCAAGCCTATAGCGGATTTCCTGTATTAAATAAAACATGATTGTCATGGGAACAATCTGATTGAGAATTCTTACAGGACTTGTAAGCGCTGTGTCCATAGCAAAATACAGCTTGAGAAGCAGCAGCGCCATCCAGGCCACTGTAAACATTCCAAGAATGGACGCCGCAGTACTGCCAGCACCGTTTTCAAAGGATACTACAATAAAATACGCCGCTGCCGGAACCGATGCAATCATAAAAAGTACGGTGACAATGTCCGAAACAGAATTAAAAAGAATTACTTCTTCAGCTCTGATAATTCTGAGCACTAACATAACATCTGCTGCGATTAAAACAAAACCGCATATGAGCCCGAGGTATATTGACAGGGCGGCAAGCCGCGATTTCCTTACAATCTCACTGCTGTGCTTTTTATTAAGAATTATTCCGCAGACAAGATATACTGCTGCTACGGCAGCCGCAGCCAGATAAAAATACCCCGGAAGCTGTGCGCCGTTTTCATATAACAGCACATCCGTTTCAAAGTATTTAAGGGCAAGAAGCACCTGCGCCGCAGCAAATCCCAACGCAATAAACAGGGCTGCGAGGGAAAAGCCTGTGAAATTTATCTTTCTATTTTCATCCGACATGAAACTGACCATCCTTTGTCATTTTATTACCTATGAAATATCCGGCGTTTTTTGCTCTTTTGACCGAGACAAAAATTACTGTGTCTTATTTATTATAATACTTTTTTCAGATATTTCAATAACAAGTGTTAAATTTTCAGATTCTAATTATAAATTATAAATAATTTGTTTTTTAGCCAAATTATAACTTAGGCAAGATGTCCCACCATTAAGGCTACCGCCTTAATGGTGGTCACCTCTTAAGGCAATCGCTATTAAAGCTGCAGCTTTAATAGCGGCGGGTTACATTCACCATCCAGTGGGAGATACAATCTCCCACTGGATGGTTGCCACGCCATTTGACGGGTCGAGCCCCTTATTGAATTAAATAAAGATGTCTCCGCCAGTTTTAAGTTATATCCGAAATAAAGTTAACATTTTTTTAATAAATATATTATACTGCTGTTGTATACTGAAGTAAATATAATTTACTCTTACTATAACAATTCAGACAGTGTGCAAATTATAATTAAGTTAAACCGTCATTGATTATATGGTGATTACTATGAAATATACCGATACTAAAATAAAAAATAAAGCTCATACAATTAAATTCACATCGATAACGCTGGCTGTATTTTTTCTCATTTTCACTTTTGCCGTGCCGGGAATTCTTCTGAACGCCGAACCGGAAACAGCTGTCAGCGAAACCGAGGGCGATACAACCGAAAGCAATCCTCCGATGACGGGTGAAACCCAGATTGTTTATGAACGGGCTCCGCGGACTGTACGTATAATCGACATAGCTTCTATCAGCAATCCAAACGGTCACTACGTCGAAGAAGAAACAGAATATACAGAAGAGACTGTCCCGCCCGAAACCGAGGCTGTGACACAAAAGGACACAGCTGAATCCGCAGCGGCGGCAGAAACCTCTGAAAAAGCCGATGAAGAAACTAACCGTGAAGATTTTGAATTCAATTCTAAAGCAGCCTTTGCAATAGGAACTGTTTTTATAATTATAATTTTATTTACAGCCCTCGTTATCTTTATCCGCAGAAAACATCCTTCACTTATAATTGAAAAAAATGACGAAGATAATAAAGAAATTACAGAATTAAACGTGGCGGATACAGCACCCGGCAATTGTCCTGATGAGGGCGGCAAACCGGAATCAGACAAAGCTTCCGGTTTAAATGACAGTCCGTCTGAAAACGAATCTGAAACCAATCCGGAAAAAGCGGACGGCGGGTATGAAAAAAAAGACTGACAAAAAATGCAGCGGTTATTTGCTATTCTCGCTTTTATGAATATCTCCGTATAAAAATTTAACCGACCGTTCAACAGCGCTTTTTGCATTTCCCCACGGCTCATCCTGAAAACGGTAATCAAACTTTCTGCAAAAATGATCAATATCACCGCGAAGCAAATCGAAATAGCTTTTTGTTACCGTTTTTACTGAACTGCAGAATTCCTTCTGATTTTTTTTGGATAGCCTTTTTGCAGACTGCTCCGACAGCATTCGGAAATGAGGCAGGCAAAACATCTTCTGAGACTGAAGCTTCTTTCTGAACGCGGCGTCATTTTCCCAAAGATAAATTATATTGTCCAGCAGCTTTTCAAAGGAATGGTCTATCCTTCCGCAGATATAACAGCTTTGTTCCAAACTTTCCAGTCGTCCTGCAAGCTCCGCTCCAGCTGAAGAAAACAGAGACGCGATTCCGGTATGCTCAAAGGAATCCGCAAGCTCTCCAAGATGACTTTGAAGCATGAGCGCCATTCCAAGACGATTTTTTCTCTCAAGCATCATGTCATAATGTAAGCGGCAAAATCCCTCTTTATTGGTTTTTATCCTGACATCCGGCTCCATCATCGATGCGCCGAGAATCAGATCAAGCTCATCAGCCTCAAATTTGTTGTAAAGACGGCAGAGAGGACATTCTGCAATTTCACTTTCCGAACATTCATCAAAAGCTTCGTTTACCGGTATTGTATAGATTGTTTCCGCCATAAATTATTATCCGTGCCTTTCCCGCTGTTTTCAATAAGGGGCTTTAGCCCCGTCATAAGGCGTTTCAGTGGTGGATTGTACTACAACTGAAAAAAGTAAGTGGAATCCGCCGCCTATAGAGGCCACCGCCTTTAAGGCGAGGGGCATCTTACTTTTATTTATACTGTACAGCGCAAAATTTGTATTTAAAATTTATTTAAAATAAATTTTTATCGATTTTTACAGTAAGAGCAAAAAGGTTGTACGCCGGTCACATACTGTATTTTAAACACCGGCCGCGACCAGTGTGACAACTGATTTAAGCAGCAGTTTTTTAATAAAACTCTGCATAACCATAAGAGAGGAATTATTTTGTTATGAATTATACTATCTCATGCAAAGACGGAAATCTCGAAATTACCGGACTTGACTGCTTTAACATAGCTCAGATTTTTGACTGCGGACAAACCTTCCGGTTTTCGCCGGACAGTCAGGGAGATATCCGCGGAGTAGCTCTAAACAGAGAATTGTGGCTGTCTCAGCCGGAGGAAGAAAAGATTGTCATTCACAACATGACAAAAGATGAATTTGAAAAGGAGTGGCGCGACTACCTTGCTCTCGGCGACAACTATGCAGAGTTCCGAAGATCTATATGCAAGGCCTCGTCTGACGACCCTGTTATAACGGCAGCCATGAAGTGCGGCCAGGGAATACGGATTCTTCACCAGCAGCCGTGGGAAACGCTCTGCTCTTTTATCGTATCTCAAAACAACAATATACCCAGAATTAAAACTATTATAAAAAGACTGTGCGAAAATTTCGGAGATAAAATCGAAGGCTCTGAGCTTTACTGCTTTCCGACCGCAGAAAGTTTGGCAAACGCCGGAACCGACGCGATTTTTTCCTGCGGTACGGGGTTTCGCGCCAAATACATAACCGACGCCGCAGAAAAGGTCTGCTCCGGAAAGGTTGACCTTGATGAAGTCAAAAGAATGGAAACTCCGGAAGCCGCAGAAATGCTCTGCAATATAAAGGGAGTGGGTCCTAAGGTCGCCGCATGCAGTCTGTTGTTCGGCTTCGGAAAAAATGACGCTTTTCCAATAGACGTCTGGGTAAAACGTGTGCTTGCAAAATACTACGACGACAGCTTTACTCCCGATTTTTTTGGAAAATATGCCGGCCTTGCGCAGCAGTATTTATTTTATTACGAGCGTTACGAGGGCGGTCAAAGCTAAAACAATTATCAATAAAAGCAAAGACAGGTCATTAATCTTTATTCTGAACATAATGGAGGCACAGCTGTGAAAGCGGGCATTCTCCGCATTTCGGTGATCTGGCTGTACAGACATCCCGTCCGTAAGATACAATCCGATGACAAAAATCCGACTGTTCGGACGGCTCAATGATTTCACGGAGAATCATCTCTGTCTTTACAGGGTCTTTTTGCTCCTCAGGATAAAATCCAAGCCTGCCGGAAATTCTGATACAATGTGTATCCGCCACAATGGCAGGGAGACCGAATATATCGCCGCGCATAAGATTTGCTATCTTTCTTCCGACTCCGGGAAGAGAAAGAAGCTCCTCCATTTCCGACGGAAGCTTCCCTCCGTACTTTTCGCAAATTATTCTTGACGAGTCAATCAAATTCTGCGCCTTTGTCCGATAAAGACCGCAGGGGCGTATTATTTCCGCAAGCTCGTCAAAATCAGCCACGGCCATATCATACGCGGTCGGATAACGCTCAAAAAGGGGAACCGAAACGATATTAACGCGCTTGTCCGTACACTGTGCGGAAAGACGTCCCTGCACGAGCAGCTTCCACGGATCGTCCTTATACTCAAGCGCGCATACAGCCTCCGGATAAATCTCTTTGAGTATGCTTACAATCCGAGCTGCCCTGTCTTTATCGCTTATTCCGAATATTTTTTCTGAATTCGTTTTTATGCTTTTCATATAAAATACCACGCTTTCACATATGCCTTTCAGGTCCAGACTTTATCCCTGAACAGGAATCCCGGCAGAATTTTGCCGGCCGGCATTTGCCTGCCCTTCAAAATATGCCGTAAGAAAAGCTTCCGACGGATATGCCGCATTAAAACCGTCCGTTCCGTTTTCAAGCACGCAGACAACCGAAATTTCCGGACTGTTAAACGGCGCATATGCCGCGAACAATGCATTTGAATTATCTCCGGAAATCTGCGCCGTACCTGTTTTTCCGCCGATTTCATAGCTTTTTCCCGAAAAAACTGCGCCGATTGTCCCGGTATGGGCTGCGTCATACATTCCTCCACGGACAGTGTTTAACGTGCTTTCAGATATTTCAGTACTTTTCAAAACCTCAGGTTCATACTCAAAGACGGCTTCTCCTGTCTGTGAGTAAACAGAAAGAAGCAGATGCTCCGCATACTTTGTTCCGCCGTTCGCAATCACCGAAATAAATGAACACAGCTGCGTCGGAGTAAACAGATTGTCCGACTGCCCGATTGCAGCAGCAAGAGTTTCTCCCTCTCCCCAATAGCTGCCGCGTTTTAAACGGTCGGCCGGTCCGGCAAGAACAGGAGACGCTTCCGGAAGCTCAATTCCGGACAATTCTCCGAGCCCCAGCTTCAGACTCCATTCATTCATCGCATCAATTCCGGTAAGCCGCCCAGCCTCGAAAAAGAAGTAATTACAGGAATGCATAATCGCCTGCCGGATATTTACCGCCCCGTGGGTTCCGCCGTTTTTGCCATAGAGCCAGCACACGGGACTATAGCCTTTATCCTCATAGTAATCATACTTTCCAAGATCGGTAATTGTATCCTCCGATTTAATTACGCCCTCTTCAAGAGCCGCCACTGCTGTAGACAACTTCATGACAGAGCCAGGAGCATATCTTCCGCTGACCGCCCTGTTAAACAATGGCGATGACATGTCCTCCTGAAGCAGCTTGTACTCATTTTTGTACTGCTCCGCAGTATACGACGGATATGATGCGCAGACAATTACCTCTCCCCCCGACACATCAGAGGCAATAATCGCCCCCCCATCAGAGCCTATCTCCTCAGCCTTAGATTTGAGTGAATCATATGCAGTCCGCTGCAGGTCGATATCTATTGTGAGGTAAATATCACTGCCGGCTGACGGTTCGGTTATAATCTCGGTCGAAAGGGTATTTCCGAGCGAATCATATGTAACTCGCATTTTTCCGTCTGTTCCGTGAAGATACTGTTCAAAAGCAGCTTCAGCTCCGTCTACGCCAACCGTAGCATCCATCGGATAGCCAAGCTCACTGTAATACTCGACAGCCGACTCCTGAATTTTTCCCGTATGTCCAAGTATATGCGACGCACATCCGTCGTCATAGAACGTTCTTTCGCAGGTCTTTTCAACCGAAAGCCCGGGCGGACGTTCATTTTTTATATATGCAATCATGCTCATCGGAATATCGTCGCACAGCGTAACCGTCTTTCCACTTTCAAGAAAACTGCCGAGCGCCTCATATGAAGAAAATTTGCCATCGCATCCATAATCACAGAGCAAAAGGTAAAGCTCTTCGACGCCTGTTTCAGAATAAAGATACTGAACCCCGCTGCATTTCAGACTATATTTGTAAGAATTTCCAACGAGAAGAACTCCATTTCGGTCATATATCTCTCCGCGGATAGCCGGTACAGTCACTTCTTTCACAATTTCTCCGGCGCCGACAAGTCCGGGCAGAATCGGAGAGCTTCCGCCAAGCCATAACGCGCGGCACAGGAAAACAACAAGTACAGCCGCAAACACCCACCCCGAAATCATATATCGGTATGAGAAATTATATCTGCCTTCGTCTGTATTGCCGCCCTTCTTCTTTTTATCTGAAAGTCTTTTTCTTTCTTTCATTTTCATAACCCATTTAAGCAGAGTATATTACGCCGGCGCAATGACGTAATGTGTGAAATTACTTAAGCCGCTTATTTTTTGCCGATATGGCAAGAAGATCAATCCCAAAATCGCGTGACAGTATTTTCCCAAGACGGCAGATAGGAAGACCAACGATGTTAAAATAATCTCCCGACACCGCGCTTACAAACAGACCTCCGAGCTCCTGAATACCGTATGCGCCTGCTTTATCCATAGGCTCGCCGGAATCCACATATCTGCTGATTTCATCTGTACTGAGCTCACGGAAAAATACTTTCGTTGTTTCGCTTTCAACCGTCATTTAGATCCATCGGACACAGCAATTCCGGTATGAACCTGATGCATGCCTCCCGACAGGGCGGAAAGCATACGAACGGCATCCTCTCTGTCTTTCGGCTTACCGAATATCTCGTCTCCGAACGACACGACCGTATCAGCAGAAATTACAACATAACTTTCAGCCTCTTCCGTTAATAGAGAGCTTGCCGCAGAGCATTTTCTTCCGGCAAGTGTCTTAACTGTTTCCTCCGGAGACATCTTTCCCACAGTCTCGTCAACGTCACATGCGAGAAGTGAGTAATCAACTCCAAGCGTACGGAGAATTTCCTGTCTCCGTGCGCTTTTTGAAGCTAAAATCACTTTTACCACGGTCTGAACCTCCGTCCTATACAAATTGCGATGACCATACATATAATTACCGCAACAGACATGTTAAAGGTCATTGCAAACGTGATTGTAATTACACCGAGGTCAAGCACAAGCGGCGTCGTTATGCCGAGACTCAGACCGTATCCGAGCCAGGAGAGAAATGATATTCCGGCAGTCACATTTGCAATGAGAGATCCAATTACTACCCCAGCGCAAATTAAAAACACAGTGTACAGTACATTTTTCATACCTTCGGTTCCGCCTTTCAATGCTTTTAGTTATTATGAAAATCGATGCTATTCCAAAGCTATAACAAAAATCATCTTCCGGTCGAACCAAATCCGCCCGTACCGCGCACAGTATCATCGAGCAAATCCGCCTCGGTAAATAAAGCAGTATAAACCGGCGCAAAAATAAGCTGCGCAATACGGTCGCCGGGATTTACAGTATAAGGCTTATCGCTGTGGTTCACGAGCACAACAACAATTTCGCCGCGGTAATCCGAATCAATTACTCCAACGCTGTTTGCAAGAGCTATACCGTGCTTTACACCCATTCCGCTCCGGCTGTAAAGAAGCCCCACTACATCATTTCGCTCAGGAGCTATCGCAACTCCGGTCGGAATCTTTATCGTACAGTGCGGCATTACGACCTCACTCTCCTCAATACAGGCGGTAAGGTCACACGCCGCGGAGCCGGCAGTCGCGTACTGCGGAATTACAGCCCTTGCTCTGAGCTTTTTAATTTTCACATTAATGTTCAATTATTCTTACCGTTTACTTTCAGCCGGACACATAAACCGACGGAAAGCTTCCTTTCTAAAAAAAATAAATAAAGCAGAAAGTTCATCAAAGAACTTTAGCAGACAGATTTTACTGCCGCCGAAAAAAGTCTATTTTCTCTGTATTCTCTTTATAGTCATGCCTGGCGAAGGAGCTTTCTTATCGGCATATGCTTTAATAACCGATATGACATCCATCTGAGTCTCATCTGAAAATATAAAATGATAGCTTTTAATTCCTGCGTCCCCAAGCTCCTTCTGCCTGTCTGCCATCCAGACCGGACAGCTGTTGCATACAACCTCTCTCGTACGAATTCCATCCGTGCTCATTTCCCGATAAACAGGAAAAACTGCGCCCCTTCTGTCTGTAAGCCGATCTGCACCGCAGCTTTTTTCAAGCAGCATAAGCGGCAGCCGTCCGTATACTATCATGCTTTTTACAGCTCTGATATCTCTCGCCTGCGGTAAGATCAGCTCCGGTGAGAGAATAAATTCCTTAAAGTCACCAAAACGACCGTAAAGCATCGGGGAAGCGGAATTAACTATATTCAGCCGGAAGTCTCCGTACAATACAAAACCGATTTCCCTCGCAAGTCTTATATGCCCCAGATTTCCGACATAGGCATACTTTGCTCCGAGCGAATACGCCCGGCCGAGAAGCTTCCGTACCGCTTCAAGTTCGCTATCGTGAATAGCCGCCGGAAAAACCACTGCATTTGCCGGGCAACTTTTTCTCCCAGCGCACCTTACAAATTCATCGGGAGGAAGCGCAATCACATCAAAATATTCCACGGCAGATTCCGGAATCTGCCCGGCAAAAAGGAAACGGGCAGTTCTTCGCTTTTCCTGTTTAGGAAAAGGAGCCGACAAGTTCCGGATAACCGAAGTCTCATCGATATTCACAGATCCTGATAAATTCCCGTGTGCTAAAGCGGCAAAGCTGTGCGTTGTTTCCTGCTCAGGATGAACCGGCACGTTGTACGGTATATAATGTGCCGAGCGGTATGTTAAGCTACAAGAAGCAGTATTCGCCGGGTTGCTTTTCAAAGAAACACAGCCGCCTGAAGCTCCGTAAGGTTTCGCCATATCCCCTGCGCGGAACGGTCTGCCGGCCTGCAGTACAGACGCAGTCGCCGCTTTGTCCCGTTCAGAGCGAATGCCTAACATATCATTTCCAATTCTGCCGGTAAAATAGCCGTCTGTAAAACCGCTTCTCGAAAATATACTTTTGAGTCTGTTAATCTCCGCTCCGGAGGCATTTCTCCGCTCATCAAGCAAGCGTCTGTATATAGCGGTTACACCGCTTATATATGACGGGGATTTCATTCTCCCCTCTATTTTCAGTGACGTCACTCCACATGAAAGCAATTCCGTAATATGGCCGGCAAGGCACAGATCCTTCAAAGAAAGCGGATAACCGCCGTTGTACGGAAGACGGCAGGGCTGCGCACATTCTCCACGGTTTCCGCTTCTTCCCCCAACGACCGAGCTCATAAGACACTGCCCGGATCGGCTCACACAGAGAGCCCCGTGTACAAACATTTCGGTTTCTATCGGCGAGTTTTTACAAAGATAATAAATATCACCGAGGTTCATCTCCCGTGCAAGCACAAGACGACTGAAGCCCAGTGCGGCAAGCTTTTCGGCCGCCGCAAGATTATGTGCCGAAAGCTGCGTACTTGCATGAAGCTCAAGGTCCGGAAGATACTCCCTCAAAAGCAGGCAAAGACCTGCGTCGGCTACTATCAGCGCGTTCGCCCCGATTTCATAAAGCATTTTTGCGTATTCTGCCGCTCCGCGCAGCTCTCTGTCATAAACGAGCGTATTCAGCGTTACGTATACTTTTACTCCGGCACCGCGGCAATATGTAATAGCACGTCTCAATGCCTCATCGCTTAAATTTTTCGCGTTCATCCTCGCATTCAGCATTTTTCCGCCACAATATACTGCATCCGCTCCGCTCACCACAGCAGCACGAACTGCCTCCTCGGAGCCGCACGGAACAAGAAGCTCTGGAATCTTTGTGCTATTTGTTACAGGAGGAAGATCTGCCATGATTTCATCAGAAGGCGTACTGATATATTTGATTCCGGCATTTAACTTACACCCGTTTAATTTTTTTGTATACGAAGGTTTACTTTTCTTTTTTCCTGACATGTTTCCAGACTGGTTATCTTGCCCTTGACTTTTTTCCGGACGCTTTAACAGCATCGGCAGTCTCCGTTATATCCGGCTCTGCTTTAATTCCTAATTTTTTCCGCATAGACTCGTTTTCCTCAGTAAGCTTATCAATTGTTTCCTGCATACGCTGAAAACGCAGAGAATTTTTAATCTTGTCATCAAAATAATCAATAGCGCAAAACAGGAGCGCCTCGCTTTTACTGCAATGCTTGCTTGAAACAACCATTTCGTTAATTCTCTGATCAAGAAGACGTACAAGTCCGTTTACATACTCCTCCTGCTCATCAGAAACAAGATTCACCGTCATTCCTGCTACCGTCACTGTATATTTCTGCTTCATATTAACTCCATTCTGCCGATATAAAACTTTCCTTTATATTACAAATCCGGCATATTGTACTCATGCTGCGGAAAATAAATTAATTTATTTATTATCTCCGTTGCATTTCCATGCAAAATATTGTATAATATCATAGCTAATCAAAAAACAACGCATAATGGCACATATTATACAGAATATATTATAATACATTTTCTGCATAAAGAAAACACTTTTTTGTAAAAAAATACGATATTTTTTAAATAGCAAAAAAACCGCCCCTTTTAAGACGGGATACTTAAATATCATTTAAAGAAAGGCCTGCAATATTATGGATAATTTAACTAATATTGTAACAGACGCAAAGCGTATTGTCATAAAAATCGGATCGTCGTCCCTCAGCCATGCAAGCGGCAAGCTTAACTTTCACCGTATCGAGCTTCTCTCACGCACACTCTCGGATTTTGTCAATTCCGGAAAGCAAATTATACTCGTTTCATCCGGCGCCATTACAGCCGGAAGATCTAAGCTTAACTACGGACATAAACCGGCGTCAACTGAGGAAAAACAGGCCCTTGCCGCCGTCGGACAGGCAGAGCTTATGCGTATATATGAACGGTTTTTCAGCAGCTACGGTCAGAATGTCGCACAGGTACTGATAACACGCGAAATTGTCGACAATGCAGAGTGCAGGCAAAACGCCAAAAACACTTTCGAAGTTCTTATGAATCTTGGATGTGTACCGATTGTAAACGAAAACGACACCGTATCCTTTGAGGAAATTGAATTCGGAGACAACGATACTCTTGCCGCTCATGTCGCAGTTTTGTGCGGCGCAGATCTTCTTATCAATCTCAGCGACATCGACGGACTTTACGATTCAGATCCGCACATGAATCCAGATGCGCATCTTATCTCTTCGGTCAGCGAAATTACCGATGAAATACGCAGCTGCGCCGGAGGCGCAGGCTCGGACTTCGGAACCGGAGGAGTCGTCACGAAAATTCACGCGGCTGAAATTTCAACAGACGCCGGAATTCCGATGCTCCTCTTAAACGGAGAAAACCCTGAACTCCTCTATGAGCTTCTTGCCGGAAAACATATCGGAACGATATTTTATTCAAAATCAAAATAATTTTCAGCTTTTTAGATAGTACGTGTAATATGCGATAATCTTTCTGTGTGCTCCGCCGTGCTCTGTGTCGTCCCCCTCAAGTATTATGCCTTCGCCGGACAGAAGCGGGCTCATTGAAAGCCCGTCTACTTCAGCACGAAATACAACATCAGAGCTCGAATAAACAAGAAGCTCTCCGTCCTTTACGATAAGCGCGCCGCTCCGACCGATCACAGAATCGTCTCCGGCTTCTCCTCCGCCGCGGCGTTCCGTCACATACTTCACTGACATACCGTTTATTTTTTTCGCCATATTCCGCCGGAAAGCCGGACTGTCTTCTCGTTTTTTTCTGTTAAATAACTTCAATTATACCTCCTGCCTTTCCCCCATACTTTCAATTTTATTTTTTATATACCGATAAGCTGCGGAATTTTTCCGCAGCTTTAAATCTTATAAATTAATTGTTTGACATGACAGGCGTACACACACCGGAGTCATATTGATTTGCCCAGCTTTCAAACGCATCCATAGTCAGCGGTTTGGAGAAAAAATATCCCTGAACGGTATCACAACCGACTGCGCGAAGAAACTCAATCTGATCAATCTTCTCAATTCCTTCGGCTACCGTCTCCATTTGTAGCTTTGATGTAAGCTCCACTACACTCCGGATAATATCACGGGCTTTTTCACTTCTCATATCCCCAAAGAATGAGCGATCCATTTTTAAGACATCAACATCAAATTCCTTTAAAATACCCAGTGAAGAATATCCGGAACCAAAATCGTCCATAGAACACCGAAATCCCATCTCATGCATCTTTTCAATTCCCCTTTTGATACGCTCGTTGTGTCCCTTGTCAAAGAACATTGATTCGGTCAATTCAAATTCAATTGAGTTTTCCGGTAAACCGTATTCCCGGTATATTTCATAAAAACGCTCCAGAAAATCATCCTCATAAAAATGATATCGTGAAAGATTTACAGATACAGGATACCATGTTTTTCCCTCTGCCTGCCGGCGTTTATCCGCTGATCATATCTTTCTGCATTCGGCGAATTTCTTCCGACGTCCTACCCTGAGGATCGCTCTTAAAAAGATTGTCTATCTGTGTAAAAGGATTAAAATCTGTCGGAGATAAAATGACTCCCCCCTGATTGTCAATAATACAGCTAAGAGTGTTGCCGCTAAAAGCGCTGGATGCTATTATTCGCTGCATATTCTTTTTACAGCGAATTCCTACAAGTACATATGGCAAATCATCATCCAAATCGACAGGCGCGGAATAAAACAGGGTCTGCCCTTCAAAAAAAAACAACGCAATCATCGCTCAGAGTAAAATCCTGAGCACTGAGCAGCTCAATAATTTTTTGTAATTCCGGTTCGACTCCTTCTAATACCGCCTGTACCAAGCTTGTTCCGCTGCCATCAATAAGTATTAACGCATCAAATTCCAGAATGCTCGCCTTTCGTATCAGAAATTCCTTAAGCGCATCCGTATCGCTCCCGTCCGAAACCTGAGATACAGAATCTGCTACATTGTCAAGCTCGATCATTTTGGAGTTTATTCCAAAGTTAACGACATCCCGCATCTGTGCAGTGATTTCCTGGCAGTATTCCCGGGTACTGTCCTCCAAACCGCTCCGCATTTCTGCAGCATTCCATAGTGAACATAACAAAGCAAGTACAGTAAATACAGTCAAAAGTCAAATCTGGATTTCCCGTTTTTTGAACCATTTTCCATATTTATGGAAAATATTATCTTTATATGCTTTACTCACGATTCTTTACGCCCACTTCCTCCCAAATAACCATATAAACCTATAAAAGTAACCACAGTACAAATACATTTACTTATACTGTGGCAGCGAATTACGTTACTTCAACAGTAGTCGCCTATATAAATTAAAAATATAGTATTTCTTCAGAATTTTGAATTACTTGTAATTTATTTTAACAAAATTCACTTGCCCTGTCAATAGTATTCTTTATAATCACTCATTATATATGTACATATTATTAAATATACTCAATTGTCTTGTGCTAACGCTTCGCTTCCTTTAATGCCGTAAAGCTTTTAGCTTTACGGCAGCACGTTTTTTTCTACGCCGGCTTCGGTGATTTCGCTCTGTCCCCCGAAACATTGCGGTTTGTCCGAAACTTATGTCATATTATTATTGATACAGAAATAACCATGCCGCCCTATGGGGCTGCATGGTTACTTCTTAGCACATTATTCGGCATATATTCTATCTGAAAATCTACTCAAAAGATGAAAGCAAGCCGTCTATAAACTGCCGGGCAAGTCGTGCGGAGCGTCCGCCGCGCTCAAGCGCATAGCGCTCAGCCTTAAGCTCCAGCTCCCCGTCCGGAAGTCTTAGTCCGTTTTCCTCAGCAAGATGCCGGACAATGTGCAGGAAAGTCTTCTTATCCGGCCTGCTGAAAGTAACATGAATCCCGAAGCGTTCAGATAGGGATACCAATTCCTGCATAGTATCACTGCGGTGAATATCATCGCCTTCGCGGTCGGAAAACTTTTCTTTAACGATATGGCGCCGGTTGCTGGTAGCATAAATAACTACATTTTCAGACTTTGAAGATACCGACCCTTCCAAAATTGCCTTGAGTATACTAAAGCTGTCATCATCTCTCTGAAAGGAAAGATCATCTATAAAAAGAATAAATTTCAAAGGATTGCAGGTAAGCTCATCGAGAATCTTAGGAATAATACAAAGCTGATCTTTACGGATTTCTATAATGCGGAGCCCTTCAGAATAAAGCTCATTGCCAACGGCCTTTACCGTCGAGGACTTTCCGGTACCGGCATCCCCCGTAAGAAGTATATTTGCCGCAGGCTTACCACAGAGTAAAGCCCTGGTATTATCAATAATAATCTGCCGCTGAGTTTCATAATCAACAAGCTCGCTAAGAGAAACAGAGTCGGGATTTCTGACGGGAACAATCCCTCCTTCGTCATCGACAAAGAACATACGGTTTTTAGAATAAATACCGTATCCGTATCTGCCGATATTTTTTACTCTGTCATCATAGCTCCTGGTAAGATTGACAGCCGAAGCAGAAAACCCCGGCAGAAAGCTCTTCTCCTCAAGCTCTACGCAAAGAAATTCCGGCGTAAGCTCTGAAATGCACTGCAGAGTCTTAAGCTCCTCTTCCACGCTTGCGGAAATAAACTCAGACGGAACATCTCCGCGCCCCAGGCTTTTTACATATACGTTTTCATCGTTTAAACAGATATATTTAATATAACTGCCAATATCTCCGCCGTTTGCCTTATAAAGCTCCGAAACAAATCCGGCATATCCGGATACAGCCGGCGTTTCAAGAAAGCACAGAAGCGATGAGATGACAGAATCATTTAACAAATTTCTGAAAACGGCAAGCGCGCCAAGGCGGATTTTCAGATCTGTCAGGCTAATTTCATTCATATCAGTTCAGAATCGCCCCCGAAGCACCCCCGGAAACAAGAGCTGCATAGCGTTTCAGGTATCCTGACAGCTTCTTGGTTTTAGGCACAAAATTTTTCATCCTTTCATCAATTTCCGCCTGATCTACCTTGAGCTCGATCTTGTTTTCGGGAATATTAATACTGATTATATCCCCCTCTTTAACAGCTCCGATAAGTCCACCGCTTGCGGCTTCAGGAGTGATATGACCAACACACGCGCCTCTTGTAGCTCCGCTGAATCGGCCGTCGGTAATCAAAGCAACACTGCTTCCAAGCCCTCTTCCCATTATGGCAGACGTCGGATTGAGCATTTCACGCATACCGGGACCGCCCTTCGGCCCCTCATAACGAATGACTACCACATCGCCTGGATTGATTTTACCGGCATCGATGGCCGCCTGAGCGTCCTCTTCACAGTCGAACACGCGCGCCGGTCCTTCATGAACCAGCATTTCCGGGGCGACCGCCGAGCGCTTTACAACGCTTCCCTCGGGTGCAAGATTGCCACGAAGCACAGCTATTCCGCCGGTCTCGCTGTAAGGATTGTCAATCGGACGTATAACGTCGGGATTGAGATTTACACATCCCTCAATATTCTCCCCGACCGTTTTCGTTGTAACGGTCATACAGCCGGTATTTATAAGTCCCTTTTTATTTAGCTCATTCATGACGGCATACACTCCGCCGGCCTCGTCCAGCTCCTCGACATATGTTCTCCCGGCAGGAGCCAAATGGCAAAGATTCGGTGTTTTACCGCTGATTTTATTGGCGATATCAAGATTGATTTCCACTCCGCATTCATGAGCAATGGCGGGAAGATGAAGCATACTGTTTGTAGAACACCCCAGCGCCATATCCACGGTAAGGGCGTTCATAATAGCCTCTTCGGTCATAATATCCCGCGGACGTATATCTCTTTTAACCAATTCCATAACGGCCATTCCCGCATGCTTAGCAAGCTCGATTCTCGCAGAATAAACCGCCGGAATAGTTCCGTTTCCACGAAGTCCCATTCCAAGCGCCTCAGTCAGGCAGTTCATAGAGTTAGCAGTATACATGCCGGAGCAGGAGCCGCAGGTCGGACAGGTTTTACACTCGTATTCCTCAAGCTTCTCTGCGCTTATCTTTCCTGCGGCATAAGAGCCTGTTGCCTCAAACATACTGGAAAGACTGGTCTTTTTTCCGTCGACCTTTCCGGCAAGCATTGGTCCTCCGCTTACAAACACCGTAGGAATATTGACCCTTGCAGCGGCCATTAAAAGTCCAGGAACATTTTTATCACAGTTCGGCACCATAACAAGCCCGTCAAAACCATGTGCAAGCGCCATAGCTTCGGTCGAATCGGCAATGAGATCCCTTGTGACAAGCGAATATTTCATGCCGGTATGTCCCATAGCTATTCCGTCGCATACGGCAATTGCCGGAAATACTATAGGAGTACCACCTGCCATTGCCACGCCGATTTTCACCGCTTCAACAATCTTGTCTATATTCATATGTCCCGGAACAATTTCATTATAGGAGCTGACAATGCCTATAAGCGGCCTTGCCTGCTCCTCCGCCGTCAGACCTAACGCATGGAAAAGACTTCTGTGCGGCGCATTCTGATAACCGTCTACTATATTTTCTTTATTCATAATTATGACCACGCCTTTTGTACATACTTGGAGTTTTGGCCGGTTTCATCATCTATGAAATGCCGGTCTCTCCGGCCGGCAAGGCACAAAACTTTGCTGTGTCCAAAGGACACAGCCTTCTGCTTTTTTAATCAGTTATTTATAAGTTTATCCTCATCGCTCCAGCTGTACAGCTTACGAATGTCAGCTCCTACAGTCTCTGAAGGATGCTCACTCGCCAGCTTACGCATAGCATTGAAATGAACCTGTGCACCTGCATCCGACATATCAAGCAGGAAATCCTTTGCAAATGTACCGTCCTGAATATCCTTAAGAATCTTCTTCATAGTTTTCTTGGTTTCATCGGTAATGATTTTCGGGCCGGTAATATAATCGCCGTATTCAGCAGTATTTGAAATTGAATATCTCATTCCGGCGAATCCGCTCTGATAAATCAGATCAACGATAAGCTTCATCTCATGAATACATTCAAAATACGCATTTCTGGGGTCGTAACCCGCCTCTACAAGCGTCTCATAGCCTGCCTGCATAAGAGCACAGACACCGCCGCAGAGAACCGCCTGCTCACCGAAAAGATCGGTTTCCGTCTCTGTACGGAATGTAGTTTCCAAAACTCCGGCTCTTGCTCCGCCAATGCCGAGCGCATATGCCAGACCAATATCCCATGCGTCGCCTGTAGCGTCCTGCTCAACGGCGATCAGACACGGAACGCCTTTGCCGGCCTGGTATTCACTTCTTACCGTGTGACCCGGTCCTTTCGGCGCAATCATTATAACGTTAACATTTTTCGGAGGCTTGATACAGCCGAAATGAATGTTAAAGCCGTGCGCAAACGCGAGTGTCTTTCCCTCGGTCAGGTTCGGCTCTATGCTTTCTTTGTAAAGCTTAGCCTGCTTTTCGTCGTTGATAAGAATCATGATTATATCCGCATTCTTAGCGGCGTCGGCCGACGTCATTACCTTAAGCCCCTGAGCCTCAGCCTTCGCCCAGCTTTTGCTGCCCTCGTAAAGACCGACGATAACGTTTACGCCACTGTCCTTCAGGTTCAGAGCATGGGCATGTCCCTGGGAACCGTAACCGATAATTGCAACGGTTTTTCCTGAAAGCTTCTGAAGATCACAATCCTGCTGATAAAAAATTCTTGCCATAATATTACCTCAACTTTTTTATAAATTTGTTACTTTTCTTATGGTTGAACTGCCTTTTTCAAGAGATACAACTCCCGTACGGCAGATTTCAAGTATGGTATAATCGCGCATGAGATTGATAAAGTCGTCAATCCGGCTGCTTATATCCGTCAGCTGAAATACAATCGAACCTTTCGAATAATCCACCGTCTTTGCGCTGAAGGCCTCTGCCGCCGTGAGAATTTCGTCGCGGCAACCGGCTTCGTTCTGCATTTTGATAAGTAAAAGCTCGCAGCTCACAGAATTTCCGCTGTTGAATTCCTTTATGGAATATACGTCGGGAAGCTTATAAAGCTGATTGATCAGCTGCTGTTTATTGTTTTCCTCCCCCTCAAAGGTTACGGTTATTCTGGAATACTCAACCGATTCTGTCTCGCTTACGGAAAGGGCGATGATATTAAACTGACGGCGGCGAAACATACTTGTCACCCGGTTTAAAACTCCGAACTGGTTACGCACAAGCACCGCTACAGTATACCTGTTCATTATCAGTCACCCACCTTTACAATAATATCGTCCATACTGCCGCCGGGCGGAAGCATGGGGAGGACAAATTCATCCTTGTCAATTGCGCAGTCGATAACATAAGGTCCACAATACTCAAAACCCTTTTTGAGTGCCGCGTCAAGCTCATCTAAGTCTGAAGCCCTAACACCGTCCGCGCCGAAGGCTTTCGCTAAAGCTACAAAATCTGTTTTTCTATTCAGCACCGTGTTTGAATAATGTTTTTCAAAAAACAGAGTCTGCCACTGACGCACCATGCCAAGTACGCCGTTATTCATCACAAGAATAACAACCGGAACATTATAGGTTACCGCCGTTGCAAGCTCGTTCAGACACATTCCGAAGCTGCCGTCTCCGGTAACCAGAACGGTGTGTTCTCCTGTACCGTATGCTGCGCCGATGGCAGCGCCGAGACCAAAGCCCATAGTTCCGAGACCACCGCTTGAAATAAATCTGCGACTGTTTTTAAAGCTCAGATTTTGAGCCGCCCACATCTGATGCTGTCCGACGTCGGTTGCAACCGGTGTGTTCTCTCCCAAATGCCTGTTGAGGGTCAAAATGGTATTCCGCGGCGTCAACCCCTCACGGTTATCAAGATATTCATGTTCGGCTTCCTTAAGTTTATTTATAGTCTGCCACCATAACGGATGTTCAGCTTTTTTTATCAGCGGAAGAAGCTTCTGAAGTGTAAGCCCTACGTCCGCCCTGAGACCGTGAACGGCGTTTACCGTTTTGGAAAGCTCTGAACCGTCTATATCAATATGAACAATCTTAGCTTTTGAAGCAAACTTGGTTCTATCTCCGGTGGCACGGTCATTGAACCGTACTCCCAGAGAGATAATCAGGTCGGCATTGTGCATTGCCATTGAAGAAGCATAGTGGCCGTGCATACCCTGCATACCCAAAAAACGCGGATGATCTGTCGGAATTCCGGAAAGTCCCATCAGCGAACAGCCAATCGGCGCGTCAATTTTATCGGCAACAGCGAGCATTTCCTCCGCGGCATTACTCCAAATTACTCCGCCGCCAAAATATATGTACGGCCTTTCGGAAGCATTGATGCAGTCCGCCGCCTCCTGAATACGTATGTCCTTTGCAGGCCTTTTTTCGTCAGGTATTACCGCAGGCTCCGGTGTATATTCACATTTGGCAATCTGTACATCCTTTGGAACATCGATCAGCACCGGTCCCGGTCTGCCAGACAAGGCAAGCCTGAAAGCTTCCCTTACAGTATCGGCAAGCTGCTCTACAGAACCGACAAAATAATTATGCTTAGTGATCGGCAGGGTCACGCCGGTAATATCAATTTCCTGAAAGCTGTCCGAACCGATCTGCGAGGTAGTAACGTTTCCGCATATCGCAACCAAAGGCACCGAATCAAGATACGCCGTAGCTATGCCGGTGACAAGATTCGTAGCTCCCGGTCCGGAGGTCGAAATAACGACGCCTGCCTTTCCGGTAGCTCTTGCATATCCGTCTGCAGCATGGACAGCCCCCTGTTCATGCGCGGTTAGAATGTGCTGTATTTCACCGCTGTATTTGTAAAGCGAATCGTACACGTTCAGTATCTGACCGCCGGGATAACCAAATATAACATCACAACCCTGCTCAATTAAGACTTTAACAATTATATCTGAGCCGGATAATAACATCTCATCACTCCTTCCTCAAATTCTCCACAATCAGTTTTCCGCACTCTCTGCAGCCTATTCGCCTGCACCCGGATGCCTCGGCGGCATCAGAAGGCATTATGTCTGCAGTGCGGTATCCGGCGTCCAGTACGGCTTCCACTGCTCTCTCAATGCAGTCCGCCTCTGCCGGCATGTCAAAGCTGTAGCGAAGCATCATCGCCGCGGACAGAACTGTACCGATCGGATTGGCAATGTCTTTTCCTGCAATGTCCGGCGCGGAGCCGTGAATCGGCTCATACAGGCCGCAGGAGGACGAGCCGAGACTTGACGATGGTATCATACCGATTGACCCTGTAATCATCGACGCCTCGTCGGATAGAATATCTCCAAACATATTCTCGGTTACAATTACGTCAAATTGTGCAGGATTTTTGACAATCTGCATAGCGCAGTTATCAACTAACATATCGGTAAGCTCCACATCGGAGTATTCACTCTCCAATCTGTGCATTACCTTTTTCCAAAGCCTGCTGGAATCAAGCACGTTGCTTTTTTCAACCGAGCAGAGCTTTTTGTTTCTTTTCCGTGCTGTTTCAAATCCTATTCTTCCAATGCGTTCGATCTCATCCTCTGTATAGCTGAGAACATCCGTCGCCTGCTGCTGTCCTTCCGAACCGGCGGTTTTGTGTTCGCCAAAATAAATTCCCCCAATAAGCTCTCTGACAATGATAAAATCAATTCCCTTATCCACAATTGATTTCTTCAGCGGAGAAGCACTTGCAAGCTGAGGCCAGATTTTAGCCGGACGGTTGTTGCTATATACTCCCATGCCGGAGCGAAGCCTTAAAAGCCCCTTTTCCGGACGCATATTTCCGGGAACATCATTCCACTTGTCGCCGCCGACAGCGCCCAGCAGCACGCTGTCGGAATGCACGCATCTGCCCAGCATTTCCTGCGGAAGAGGATCTCCCCATTTGTCAATTGCACATCCTCCCATATCCACGTCTGTATAATTAAAGCTATGACCGAACAATTCCGCAGTTTTGTCAAGCACGGAAAGCGCCTGCTCAACAATTTCGGGACCTATACCGTCACCGCGGATAACCGCTATATTTTTATTCATTCGTCTGAGCCTCCTTTATAGACGCCAAAAGACCACCACATCTGATAATGTTCTGAATAAAAGGAGGAAAAGGCTGCGCTTTATAGGTTTTTCCGGTGGTGACGTCGGTAATTTCCCCGGTATCAAAGTCAATCTTTACTTCATCATTTTGGCCGATTTCTTCCGCCGCGTCTACGCACTCAAGGATTGGCAGACCAATATTGATTGCGTTGCGGTAGAAAATTCTCGCAAAGCTTTTGGCGATTACACAACCGGTACCGCAGGTCTTTATAACAAGCGGCGCATGCTCTCTGGAAGAACCGCAACCGAAATTCCATCCAGCAACCATCACGTCACCATTTTTTACGTTTATTACAAAATCGGTATCAATATCCTCCATACAATGGGCCGCCAGCTCCGCAGCATCTGATGTATTCAGATAACGCGCCGGTATAATAACGTCGGTATCCACATTATCAGGGTATTTAAAAACTTTTCCGTGTGTATTCAAAGCTTCAGTCCTCCTTATACTCAGTAATATATCCGGTCAGCGCGCTTGCGGCCGCCGTATGCGGAGAAGCAAGATACACCTCGCTGTCAACATGTCCCATTCTACCCACGAAGTTCCGGTTCGTAGTTGAAATACAGCGTTCTCCGGCCGCTAAAATCCCCATATATCCGCCGAGACAAGGTCCGCAGGTGGGCGTAGACACAACAGCCCCTGCGTCGATAAAGGCAGTCACATATCCCCTTTCGGTACATTCACGCAGAATCTGCATCGTTCCGGGAATTATTATACAGCGCACGCCATCCGCAACCTTTTTGCCTTTAAGTATCTTATAAGCGGCTTCCATATCCTCCATACGCCCGTTAGTACAGCTTCCGATAACAACTTGGTCTATTCTGATATCTCCAAGCTGCTTCGCAGGACGGGTGTTCTCCGGAAGATGGGGACAGCTTACCGTGGGAACTATTTTTGAAAGGTCTATCTCTATAGTCCGCTCATATTCTGCGTCGGGATCGGCCTCGAAAATTACAGGATCACGCTCACAACGGCCCTTCATATATTCAACCGTTTTTTCATCTACCGGGAAAATACCGTTCTTTGCTCCGGCTTCAATCGCCATATTGCATATGCAAAGGCGATCGTCCATCGAAAGTGCAGATACACCCTCTCCGGAAAATTCCATGCTCTTATACAGCGCGCCGTCTACTCCTATCTGCCCGATAATGGAAAGAATTACGTCCTTTCCGCTGCAATTGGAGGGCAGCTTTCCGCTGAGATTGAATTTAATGGCCGGCGGAACCTTGAACCACGCCGTTCCTGTAGCCATTCCGGCAGCCATATCGGTACTTCCCACGCCGGTGGAAAAGGCACCGAGAGCTCCGTATGTACATGTGTGACTGTCCGCTCCGATTATGCAGTCGCCAGCGGTGACGACGCCCTGCTCCGGAAGAAGTGCATGCTCTATTCCCATTTTGCCCACGTCATAAAAATGACTTACTCCGTGGGAGCATGCAAACTCCCGGCAGACTTTAGACTGCTCTGCCGCCTTTATGTCTTTATTGGGAACAAAATGGTCAAGGACAACGGCAACTCTGTTTTTATCAAAAACCTTGTCAAAGCCGGCTTTTTTAAACTCTTTGACAGCTACCGGAGTGGTAATATCGTTTCCGAGAACAATATCAAGCTTTGCGCTGATAAGCTGTCCCGCTTCCACGTGATCAAGTCCTGCATGCGCGGCAAGAATTTTTTGCGTCATAGTCATTCCCATTGCATTCTCCCCTTTACTTCATATTATTATAGGCGCTCATCAAAGCATCTACGCTTGCATGAATGATATCGGTATCAGTCCCTGCTCCCCAGCTCATCGAACCGTCTTTATCCCTGATTCCAATGTATGCCGCTGCAACGCTGCCAGATCCCTGTTCCTGCATGCTGTGTTCCGTATAAACCTCCAGAACATATTCTTCGCCGGTAAAATCCTTTAAAGCATTGCTTGCGGCGTCAAGCGAGCCGTTTCCGGTTGCTCTAACCGCAGTCTCCACACCGCCACGGCTGAATACTATCTCAGCTTCAACACAGTTATCTCTGCGATTAAAGGTCATATTTGAAACAATAATCGTACCGTCGCTTTTAAAGTAGTGGTTTTTAAAAATTTCCAGAACCTCGGAGGCTTTCAGTTCCTTATGCTCATGATCGGAAATACTCTTGCACAGATAGCTCAAATCTTCTCTCATTCCGGCAGGCAGCACATATCCGTATGTTTGCTCCAGCAGATATCCTATTCCGCCTTTACCGCTCTGTGAGTTGACGCGAATAACGTCGGCGTCGTATGTACGGTTGATATCATGGGGGTCGATCGGAATATAGGGAACAGACCACTGGTGAAGCGATTTTTCCTCGCGCCATTTCATTCCCTTTGCGATAGCGTCTTGATGGCTTCCGGAAAATGCAGCGAACACTAAAGAACCAGCATACGGCGCACGTTCATATACATGCATTCTCGTACACTTTTCATATTTTTCCACAAGATGAGGCATATCGGAAAAATCGAGACGCGGATCGACACCATGAGAATACATGTTCATCGCCAATGTAATAATATCTACATTTCCGGTGCGCTCACCGTTTCCAAACAGGGTTCCCTCTACCCGGTCGGCTCCTGCAAGCAGCGCAAGCTCTGTATCGGCAACGCCGGTACCTCGGTCATTATGAGGATGGAGCGATAATGTCACATGCTCACGGTATTTGAGATTTTCGCTTATATACTCGACCTGAGAGGCGTAAACATGCGGAAGGCTCATTTCAACCGTTACCGGCAAATTTATAATAACATTGTTGTCCTTGCTCGGTTCTAAAACGTCAAGCACTGCGTTGCAAACCTCTAAGGCATATTCCGGTTCAGTGCCCGTAAAGCTTTCCGGAGAATATTCAAAGCGAAAGTTTCCATCGTATTCACTCGCCAGCCGCTTTACAAGCTTTGCCCCGTCAACCGCGATTTTCTTAATTTCTTCTTTGGATTTCCGAAAAACCTGTTCACGCTGCACAACGCTAACAGAATTATAAAAATGTATAATCGCGCTTGGTGCGCCCTTGCAAGCGTCAAAGGTCTTACGGATAATATGCTCCCGGCATTGAGTAAGCACCTGAACGCTCACATCATCAGGGATCATATTACCATCTATCAGCGTCCGGAGAAACTCGTATTCGGTTTCACTTGCGGCAGGAAAACCAACCTCGATTTCTTTAAAGCCCACCTCTAAAAGCACCTTGTAAAATTCCAGCTTTTCTTCAAGGTTCATCGGGATAACAAGACTCTGATTTCCGTCGCGCATATCTACGCTGCACCAAACTGGAGGCTTTTCGATATGATCCTTCGTCACCCATTTATTATGTACGCCCGGAGCAGGATAATATCCCACCTTGTATTTGCTTGAATCCATCATATACTCAGTTCCTTTCTGCAATTGCCTCAATTTCCACCAACGCGCCTTTAGGCAAAGCCTTCACCGCTACGCATGATCTCGCCGGTTTGCTCACAAAATACTTGGCGTAAACTTCATTAAATGCGGTAAAATCCTCCATATTTTGCAGAAAACAAACTGTTTTAACCGTTTTTTCAATAGAGCTTCCAGCGGCCTCAAGTACGGCAGAAATATTTTTGCATGCCTGCTCGGCCTGAGCAGAAATATTTGTTCCGGTCAAATCCCCGGTTTCCGGATTGATCGGTATCTGCCCTGATGTGAAAACTAAAT
Organism: uncultured Eubacteriales bacterium; assembly: GCA_902462015.1. Classification (GTDB taxonomy): domain Bacteria; phylum Bacillota; class Clostridia; order Oscillospirales; family CAG-272; genus UMGS911. Next base: position 27,853 of record CABPZV010000003.1, read on the forward strand.
CTCCTATAATTATAGCCTGGCTGTACGGCCCTATAGCGGCCGGAGCCTTTTCCGTATTAACTGTAATGCTCACAAGTAAAATTCTCCTTTATAAAATACTAATCTGCCATAAACAGAATCACACGATTTTAAAGCCTTCGCTGCACAGCGTGCGCGTAATAAGCTGAACATGGCTGTAATCCCTTGTTTCCATCTCTATTCGCAGAAAACATCCTATAACACTTTCAGTTTCACCTTTTTCATAATGAACTCCGGTAACATTGGCACCGCAGTCGGCTATAATCTTGGAAATTTCTTTGAGCTGACCGGGTTTGTCAATCAGCTCGATCAGCAGACTGCTGGACCGGCCTGACTTCATAAGTCCTCTTTCGATAACTCTCGACAGGCTCGTTACATCAATATTTCCGCCCGAGACTATGCATACCGTCTTTTTTCCCTCAATTGGGAATTTACCAAACATTGCTGCTGCTACCGCCGCAGCGCCGGCGCCTTCGGCAATCATCTTTTGTTTTTCAATCAGCGCAAGAATGGCTGAGGATATTTCATCGTCACTGACAAGCGCAATATCGTCTACATATTCTCTCACTAAGTTGAAAGTATTTTCACCCGGCTGTTTAACCGCAATACCGTCCGCCACAGTCTGAACTTTATCCAGACATTCGATTTTCCCGTTCCTTACAGAACTGAACATGCTGGCCGCTCCTGCAGACTGGACCCCGTATATTTTAATTGAAGGTCTTATCTGCTTTACTGCGTATGCAATACCGGAAATTAGTCCGCCTCCTCCGACTGGCACAATAATTGCATCAATGTCGTCAAGATCATTCATTATCTCAAGACCGACCGTGCCCTGGCCGGCGATGACATTTTCATCGTCAAACGGATGAACAAAGGTGTATCCGTCGCGGTCTCTCAGTTCCAGCGCCTTCTGATACGCGTCATCATAACATCCCTCAACCAGACAAACGTCTGCTCCGTAGCCCTTAGTCGCTTCCACCTTTGAAATCGGAGCACTGTCCGGCAAACATATCAAGGACTTTATTCCGCACCGCGATGCGGCCAGCGCAACGCCCTGTGCATGATTGCCTGCCGAGCAGGCAATTACTCCCTTCTGCTTTTCCTCATCCGAAAGCATTTTTATTTTATAGCCGGCTCCCCTGACTTTAAATGACCCTGTAATCTGCAGATTCTCAGGCTTCAGATAAAGCTCGCAGTTCGGCGCTATACCATACGCTCTTACCACTGCCGTTTCGCGGATAATATCTTTTAACACCGTCTGGGCGTTAAAAACCTTATCCAAAGTCAACATAAATACACCATACCTTTCCACACACCTGCGCCGTCAAAACACAAGGCTGTACAAAGAACATACTAAAGAAATTCTCTGTTATTCCGAGACATATCTAAGGATCGATAAGAAAATAAAAACGCCCGTCTCAAAGCTTTTCTCACTCTGAGACGGGTGCAAACTTCTAAAATCAGCACTCGCGGTACCACTCAAATTGCAGTCAGAGACTGCCACCTCTTTGGAATCTAACAATTCCTATGCTTTAACGCAGCATCTACGGAGAGTATCTACTAACGAATGCTTTCGGACCCCCGGCTCGGAAGTGAGATGTCACTCGGAAAAATACATACCGGTTCACACCATACACCGGCTCTCTGAAATGCTTTAACCTCGACGGTCTTCGTCACAGCCTTTTATTTTTATTTTTTATATTATATCACTATTTTTTTTTATTGTCAACACACAAAAAATAAAAAGTTTAGAGTTTACAATTATTTCAGAATCAAATTATATTTTAAAAATATTTCAAAAATAAAAAGCGAATGAAAAACAGCCGTAACAGACTGTATTTCATTCGCGTATACACATTCAGATGCATTTTTAAACGCCCTGACTTCTGTTTTGCTTTAAGATAAGCTGCCAAGCCGCAGAAAATAAATTCCGGCTTACTTAAGCTCGACCTCTGCGCCGGCTTCCTCAAGCTTCTTCTTAATATCTTCAGCTTCTTCCTTAGAAGCGCCTTCTTTAACTGCCTTCGGAGCGCCCTCTACAAGATCCTTAGCGTCCTTAAGTCCAAGACCGGTGATCTCGCGTACAACCTTGATAACATCAAGCTTCTTCGCGCCGAACGCCTTAAGAATTACATCAAATTCGCTCTTTTCTTCAGCAGCAGGAGCACCTGCAGCTGCAGCGCCTGCAACTGCAACAGGAGCAGCCGCAGAAACACCAAACTCTTCCTCAACCGCCTTTACAAGGTCAGCAAGTTCAATTATTGTAAGTTCCTTGATCATGTCAAGAATCTGCTGTGATTTCTCTGTAGCCATTTTTTTAATCCTCCGTAAATTATGTTTTAAAATTAATTGGTTCTATACCATTATCTTTCCGGGCTTACGCCTCGGCTTCTGGCTGTGCAGCTTCCTCTGCGGTAGCAGCCTCGCCAACTTCATCGCCGTTCTTATCAACAATAGCCTGCAAAGCATATGCAAACTTGTAGAGAGGAGACTGGATGCTTCCCATGAATTTCGCAATAAGCTCTTCCTTTGACGGAATATCGGCAAGCTCCATTATTTCATCGCGTGAAATTACTTTTCCGTCAAGGAAACCGCCCTTGATGTCGAATGTCTCGATATCATCCGCGAATTTCTTAGCTATTTTGGCAGGAGCTACAGGATCGCTTTCGCTGATAGCAAGAGCCGTCATACCCTTGAGCAGATCCTTCATCTCCGCATAGCCAACCTCATCACATGCACGAGAAGTCATTGTGTTTTTGTAAACCTTGTACTCAACACCGGATTTGCGGAATGACGAACGCAGCTTTGTGTCCTGCTCAACAGTGATTCCGGAATAGTCGACAAGAACACCTGCATGAGCATTTTTAAGCTTGCCTACAAGAACATCAAGCTCAGCCTGCTTTTGTGCTAAGATTTTTGCACTTGGCATTTGATAATACCTCCATTTATGAACTCATAGTCCAGCAAACAAAAAACGCGCCGTGTCAAAGACACGCCGCAAGAATACGTCAATAAGATATCACAGAGCAAAATGCTCCGTAAAGCTCTTTATCATTCTCCTCGGCAGGAAAACTTTACAAAGTCACTTAAAACTTTGACCTGCTGTCTTTGGACTACTTTTCATATTATATCACTTTTTTCTTATTTGTCAAGAGCTTTTTTGAGTTTTATAGGCGGTGAATGTACATAAGATATTTTTAACATTTATATATGACTTTCAAAGACAAAATCATAAAAAATATTGCATAATATATTGACTTTTTTCAATAATAATTATAATAGTTTATAGAAATATAACATTATGTCAATATAAATAAATCGACAAAATACGCCTGATAAAATACAACTTAAAATTCTGAATTCATTTGTGAACAAAACCGGTGATCACCGAAAGGAAATTTCGTATGAAAAAATTTCTAACCGTTTTATCCGCTCTTATGATTGCACAGTCAGCACTTGTTTTTCCGTTTTGCGCAGCGGATGATACCTCAGCCGGACGTGTGCGAAAATTCACACCCGAAATAGACGGAGTAATCGACAGCGAATACTTGGATTCATACCATGTGCGGCACCGGTGGTCGAAAGATGATGCGGAAGGCAGATACTGGGCAGGCGGCAAATATTATTACGACCTTTCGCTGTACGGCTGGGACTGCCAGGCCTGTTCGTATTTCTTATATGATGACGACAATATCTATATAGCGGTAACTGTCAAGGATGACGATTACGGCTGCATCGACGACGAGCATTTTAAGCTTGCCGAGGAAAGCAATACCGTTCCCTATATACAGGACGGCATAATAATATCCCTAACCTTTGGAGATCGGACAGCCACCGTATGTGCCGACCGCGCGGGAAGATACATGGCGGCGGAGGATTCCGAAGGAGCCGGTCTCGTCAATCTTAAGACGTGGGGAAATGGCCACGCTAAAAACAAAGATGACAAACATTTTGCGGCAGCTGAAACGCAGGACGGGTATATCATCGAAATGCGTATTCCTCTCAGCGACTCCGCAAAAAAGAATATCAGAGCAGACGGTTTCGCCTTCAATTATGGTATACAAATATTCGATTCGCCGGAGGATTCGTCATACAATCCGTCTCCGTACGAGGAACCCACAGATACATGCTTTCTTGAAGATTTTGTCGACCTCAGCGACGGTCTTAGCGCAGGGTCTCCTACCTCGGGAACAATCAGTGTAACGCTTGACTGTTATTCTATCTTCGGAGACACAAACTCGGATGGAAAAATCAATTCAAAAGATCTTGTATATTTAATGAATTTTATAGCAGAAAATAAAGAATATCAAAAAATATGCGATATAAATGAAGACGGCGCTGTAAACGCAAAGGATATCGTCAGGCTGATGAGGCTATATGCAAACATTAGTTAATTTAATATCAGTAAAATGGTCTTCAAAAGCCGCCGTTATAATATTCAGCTCCTCTGACGGACGACCGAATTAACAGGCATAATATTATAATATACCGAAAAAATCAGACACATCATAAATGAACAGCACCCCATTGTTAGACAAGGTGGCATAATGTCTAATAGATGGGGTGCTGTTCATTTACCATAATATGTTTTTATTTCTTATTAAAAACTTTTTGCCTTATGCTTTGCTGCATTTTAGTATTAAAAATAAGAATATATTTATTTCTATTCCACCGAAAACATATATTTGTAAATGAACCAACAATTAACAAGCCAA
>CABPZV010000004.1 GCA_902462015.1 uncultured Eubacteriales bacterium
AAATAAGCTCGTCACATTCTTTGTAAAGCTCTTGTTCAGCGTCGATCCCGGCAGTTTTTGCCTCAAGTACAAGCCCGAGCATTCTTTCTCCTATAGAACTGCCGCTTTGCGGAACAGCCGCGTCAAGGTAACCTGCCTTTGCAGCACGCCCAATCAATTTTTCAGCCCGCATTAAAGCAGGAAGAGATTTAGCAACACTACTAAGAGTTTCGGTAACGGTTGTCTGGTGCTTTGATCTCTGCTTTATTTTATCCCAGTTTGAAAGAACCTGTTCGGTAGTATCCGCATTCACATCGCCGAAAACATGAGGATGACGAAGAATTAATTTTCGGCAAATTCCATCTGTAACATCTTCAAAATCAAATCCTCCTTTTTCCTCTTCAATGCATGCGTGAAAAACAACCTGCAGAAGCACGTCTCCCAGTTCCTCTTCAAGAAGCTCCGTATCAGAAGTATCAATTGCCTCAACTACTTCATACGTTTCCTCTATAAAATTTCCTCGAATGCTCTCATGAGTCTGCTCTCTGTCCCACGGACATCCGTCAGGAGCGCGAAGAAGTCCTGTAATAGCCCGCAGATCGGAAATAAGCATTTTATCTCCATTCTTATATTTTTCAACAATCTGATTTTTTATCGAATCCATTCTATATACTCTCCGTAGTCATTAAAAACTATTCTCTAAAATATTTATCTTTTGAAAAACCTCAGCTTCTGCATAACTCTGAAAATTTTGTCACCTTTCGGAAGCATACGGATATCGTCCTCCTCCACTCCGCGAATAAGGAAAAGAGCAATAAAATATACAACAGCAGTAATGATGATTGCAGCAACTGTTGCGAGTCTTGATGGCAGAAATGAGCTCATTCCTACGAGCGCAGCAAATGCAACTCCCACTCCTACAACAGACGCTATAAGCGGTTTCCAAAACGTGAGAAACACCGCCGGCTTGACATCTGCATATTTGGCCATAAAATATATATTAAAAGAGGTTGCAATCATATAACAAACAACTGTAGAAATCGGAGCTCCGTAAATACCAATCTGCGGAATTCCTATCAAAACAAATCCAAGAATAAGCTTGGAAGCTGATCCGGCTACCAAAGATATAATCGGCAGTCTCTGTTTGCCGTGCGCCTGCAAAACCGCATTTGAGATTGAAAGGACACAGATAAAAAATATTGAAATCGATAAAATCGACAGCTTGGGCGCTGCAAGCTCCGCGCTGCTTTCCGACTTAAATATAAGCTTGAGAACCGGTTCAGCAAATACGCACACGCCAACAGTACACGGTATAGCAATCATCGAAGTAACCTTAAGCGACCGTTTGCATATCTGTACTGAACGTTTTTTATCCCCGATTGTAAGCGTCCCCTTTAAAAGCGGAATAAGCGAATATGAAATTGGATATATAAGCGCAGGAGGGAGATCAGCGACCGGGATAGCAAAGCCGGTATAATTTCCATAAAGTGCGTTCGCGATATCCTGAGTATAGCCGATAGACATAAGACGCCAGTTTATAATCATATCGTCAACCATTGTAGTCAGACTCATAATGGATGCGCTTATAGTAATTGGAATAGCTATGTAAAGAAGACGCTTTACTATGCTTTTGATAGAGCTATGGGGCTCCTTTGCAAGCATTGCTCCGTTTGCTTCAAATTCAGCACAATACATATCTTCATTAAAGCGAAGCTTTGAAATCATAAGAAAGAGCATTCCGCAGGCTGTTCCGATAGTAAGGCCGGAAATTGCAAACGCGGCAACAACCGGAAGACCATATCCCTGTTTCATTGCATAATTGGCAAAAATCACGCCGATTGCAAGCTTTCCGGCAGACTCCAAAACCTGTGACACAGCAGTCGGACGCATCTCCTGAAAGCCCTGAAAATAACCGCGCATAGCACTTGCAACACAGACAAAAAAGAGGGTAGGAGCTATAGCAATAATAGATATATAAGACCCTTCGACTCCGTTCATAAATGCAAAAGCCTTCGAAAAGACTATCATCAGAAGTGTACCGATTGCGCCTACAATCAGAAACAGAGACATTGTTACTTTATAAATTCTGCTTATTTCTTTTTTATTGCCCTTAAAACGCGCCTCTGATACAAGCATCGAGACCGCCAGCGGAAGTCCCCCGGTAGATATCATATAAAACCAGGTATATATGTGATATGCCGAGGTAAAATAAGCCATTCCGGAATCTCCGAGCAGATTTCCAATAGGAATACGGAAGAAAAGACCGAGAACCTTATTCAGGATATTGGTGAATGTAAGCACCACAACCCCTGAAAAAAACAGGTTTTTATTGTTTTTTATTTTTGAAGTAACTGCCACATTCGTTCCTCATATCATATTTAAGTTTTTCTTCATCAATTGTTGTAAACTCTCCGTTTTCATAGAGAATATTGCCGTCAACCATTGTCAGCACCACATTATCTGCGGACGCACTATAAACGGCTGTATGGCGCAGATCATAGACGGGAATATTGTTAAGCGTTTCAAGATCGACAACAGTCAAATCGGCGCAGCAGCCGACAGAAAGCTCACCGCATTTTTCACGCCGCTGAGCCATAGCTCCGCTGACCGTAGCGGCTTCGATCATATGATTTGCCTTAACACCCAAAGGATCTCTGCTAATACCCTTTTGCAGAATCGCGCCGATATGCATTTCTTTAAAAATGTTCAAAGTATTGTTTGAAGCCGCACCGTCAGTACCCAATGCAACCCGGACCCCTCTGTCAATCAGCTTTTTCACCGGCATAACTCCGCTTCCAAGCTTAAGATTGCTAACCGGATTATAGACCGCCGTCACATGCTTATCCGCCATAAGATCAATATCACTGTCATCGACCCAAACACAGTGGGCCGCATTTACAGGCACATCAAAACAGCCACAGTCAGCAAAAAAACGGGCTGGTGTTTTGCCATGTCTTTCTATACATTCTCTATGCTCGTTCTCCGTCTCTGATAGATGAATGTGAAGTCCGGTCTGTTTTTCCGAGGCATACTCTGCCACAGCGCGGCAGGCTTTTTCAACATTAGTATATTCAGCGTGAATAGCCATATCTATTTTTATTCTTCCGTCCGAGCTGTTATTCCATCTTTCAAAAAGAGATTTCGCCTCTGCAAAACGAACATCAGTATTCATATCGATATTTTCGTCAAAAGAAGTAACTGCGCGGCTTAAATTCGCCTTAATTCCTGTTTCGGAAACTGCCCGCGCTGTTTCGTCACAGAAAAAATACATATCAGAAAAGGAGACAATACCTCCGCGAAGCATTTCTGCAATGGCAAATTTAGACGCAGTATACACTGCGTGATCCGTAAGCAATTCCTCCGCCGGGAAAATACGGTTGTTAAGCCACTCCATCAAAGGCATATCCTCGCCGTATCCTCTGAAAAGCGTCATCGCAGCATGCGTATGACAGTTATAAAGTCCCGGCAGGAGAAATTTATTTTTGCAGTTTATCACGCGATCACATTTTCCGTCATACGGTTCTTTTCCTATATACGAAATATATTTGCCGTCGGTAACTACGTTTGACGTCCCTACATCAATAATTTCAGCATTTTTAAATAAAATCGTCAAAATGAATTACCCATCCTTTCTTTTCCCGATAAACTCACGGAAAACTGATTTTTCAGGCACAAACGACTCTGAGAGATCAGGAATTTCTTCGAGCTTTATAATAAGATTTTCTATTTCAGAATAAAGCGGAAAATCCTGAGAAACCTTTTTCAACAATTCAAGAAGCGGTGCCTTTATTACACTCGGCTCATAAGCAAGAGTTGAGTCGAGGATTATATCGGCATATTTTTCATTGGGAAAAATACTTTCCTCTTCATTTACAATAACATTCTTCCAAATCTGCATTGTAAATTCAACCGACGCGGATCTGAACAGATTGTCTCTGAGTATCCGGCGCATCAGTCTCACTTCACGGCAGTTAAAGAATACATTTCCAATCCTGATTCCGCTGGCCGCATTTGTAAAAACAGAAATATACGGCTGGCCGTCAAGCAGAGCGCGTACATCCGGATACATTGCCTGAATACCTTCGAGCAGAAATACATCATATCTGCTGCTTTCAAGCAAACGATAGCTTATACAACGCTGCTTTTTAAAATCGAAATGCGGAAGATAAACATTCTCCCGTTTAAAAATTCCGGATATAAACCTGCGAAGATACAATATATCAATTGCTTCTACACTGTCCAGATCAAGCTTACTGTTTAACTCCGAATAAGTATTTACATCACATTCCACCGTTTTAAAAAAATCATCAAGCGATATAACGAATATACGGATTCCCATTCCGCGAAGCTCTGATATAATTTTACCTGCCGTAGTAGTTTTCCCGGAACAGGTCGGCCCTGAAAGGGTTATAATTCTCGTATCCGGGACGTCACTTAAACGCTTAGCAATATCATTTACAGCACTGTCAAGCTGTCCTTCAAATTCCGCCTCACATTCAAGTATATATTCTTCGCTGTCTTTCTCTGCTCGGTCTCTTTTATATATTTTTATATTTTCATTTTTACATGCCATAAAATTTATTACATGCCCTTTCTATGAACTTATTTTGCGGGCACCGTAAACATCGGTATAAAAACGCATCACCTTATTATAATATGCCTCTTTTCCGCCAGATAGTTCGCTTTTAAGATATTCATACGGATATTTAGGCATAAATATCCGTTCGATATTTTTTCGGTCTCTTGAAACAAGCTTTGTAACGGCGCCGGCCCCAGCCGCAAAGATACTGTGAACCTCGTCCATAATCAATATATTGTAAATTCCTTCATAGCCTTTTTGGGAAAATCCGACATTCTCATATCCACCGACCGCATTCTTCTGCTTATACATATAATACGGCATATAACCTGACTCCGCAGCCCTTTTCTGCGAATAAGAAATACATTCGCCGGTATCCTTTCCGCTGCGTGAATACAGTGAACTCTGTTCTGCAAAATCAGCAGCCTTTTTCACACAAAAGGTGTGTACCGTAATATTTTTAGGTTCCAGTTCCAAAACAGTATCAAAACTGCGTTTAAAGCTGTCTGCGCTTTCTCCGGGAAGCCCTGCAATAAGGTCAGTGTTTATGCAGGAAAAACCAATGCTGTCGGCCGTGCTGTATGCTCGAAGAAAATCCTCCGCTGTGTGAAGACGGCCGATTTTACGCAGAATTTCATCGTTGGTAGTCTGCGGATTTATACTTATCCTTGATACTCCTCCACACTTCAAAGTCCTGAGCTTTTCTGCCGTTATAGTATCCGGTCTTCCGGCTTCAACTGTAAATTCTTTAATTCCGGAAAGGTTGATATTTCTTTCTACAGTTCGGAGTACGCGCTCCAGATCATCCGTCTCTAATATTGTAGGTGTACCTCCTCCTATATAAACCGTACTGACCTTCTGGCCTGTCGACTTTATTATTTCCCCGATATATTCAATATCTCTGCAAAGCCTTTCTATATAAGCCGGAATTAAATTCAGAAGCTTTTCGGTAGAGTATGAAACAAACGAGCAGTACGCGCATCTTGTAGGGCAGAACGGAATTGAGATATAAAGACTGCATGTATCCTCTTCAACCGACTGGATAAGCACCTTTTCATTCTTCGCGACAGACGTAAGGAGTCTCGCTTTTTCAGAAGAAGTACAATAATCACGAATAAGAATCTCCTCGGCCGTCCTGCTCACTTCAGTACAACCGAGATATACATCTGTTAAAGATTCGGAATTATTCTGACCGTTTGACTTACAATGGTTACGGCTTAAAGCTTCGGCAGCTTTTATCATCAGCTCGTCCGCAAGCTTTACAGGCCTCACACCTGTGAGGATTCCCCAGTCGGGACTGAAATCAAAAAACTCCGTCCCCGCCTTATAAACTGCTTTACCAACCGCGCGTTTCTTTATTCGCTCATCTGTGTCGATTCCGCCCAGCGCTTCGCAAGCCGTACCCCTGCTGTGTCTACTGCCGGAATGTATTTCGGCGGTAGCCTTATAAAATTCAGCTTCCGACTCAAGCTTTACAGAAACAACGTCTGTCTGCTCATCGGCCTCTTCATCTTCCGGAAATTTTGAACCGGGAAAGAATATCAGACACAAAGTCTGAACATAGTATCTCCCGATATCTCCCTCTATATAAAGTTTCATAAAAATTATCCGTTCTCTTGCATTTACCAAGCTTAATTACCGCGAAGCATTGTATCCGCGGGAAACATCTATTATGCTTCGTATAGATTTCAGTCTCGACACAATCGACTTCACATGTTCAAGGTTTTTGGCACCTATAACGACACTTATTATTACATCTCCATTATTTTTATTCCGGGAACTTATCTGATAAATAGACACCTTCATTTCTGCAAGCACTGCTGTTACATCAGCAATCAGAGAAATGCGGTCTTCAGCGATTATAGTTAGAGCTGACTCAAACAGATTCCGGGAATTATCCGCCCGGTCATCTTTATCCCAGTACGCGGAAACCCAGCGGTCCGCAGTCTCGGCCTTTGCCATTGAAAGAGCGACATTCGGACAATCCTTTTTATGAATCGATATACCATATCCGCGTGTGATAAAACCTATAAGACGGTCTCCCGGAAGCGGATTACAGCATTTTGCCAGCTTAACCGTGCATCCTTCAACTCCGTCTACAATTATCCCTGAAGTTCTTTTATGTGAATTGCCTGATGAAACGGTCTGAACCTGTGAAACATCGTCCGACGGCTCCTCATCATGTGCAGTTTTTATCACACGTTCAAATTCATCACGAAGCTTAGGCAAAAGCTTTGAAATTGTTAATCCGCCGTAGCCCAGCGTATTGTATAAATCATCAACATTACGGATTCCTATACGATTCGCAACAGAAAGAACAATTTGGTTTTTCTGCTGTTCGGTACAGCTGCTTCCCATATGCCTGAACTGACGGTCTATCTCGGCCTTGCCCATAGCGATGTTTTCCGGACGCTGCTCCTTTTTGAACCACTGGCGGATTTTATTTCTCGCTTCACCGGTCTTGACGATTTTCAGCCAGTCCCTGCTTGGTCCCTTTGATGACGATGAAGTCAATATCTCAACAATTTCTCCATTTTGCGGAACGCGCTCGATCGGAACAATCATACCGTTTATCTTTGCTCCGACCATTTTGTTTCCGACCCCGGAATGAATTGCATATGCAAAATCAATTACAGTAGCCCCTTGCGGCAGAGTAATAACGTCCCCCTTCGGAGTGAAAACAAAAGTTTCATCATGAAAAATATCAATTTTGAGAGCACGCATAAACTCATCCGGATCGCGCGTGTCATCTTCCGTCTCGATAAGCTTACGTATCCACGTCAGCTTATCGTCAATATCAGCCGAACTTTCCTCTCCGGATTTATATTTCCAGTGAGCGGCAACTCCGTACTCTGCAATACGGTGCATCTCCCATGTCCGAATTTGTACTTCAAACGGTATTCCTCCACGCCCGATAACGGTAGTATGGAGAGAACGGTACATATTAGGCTTGGGCGTAGATATATAATCTTTAAAACGCCCTGGAATGGAGTGGAACATGTCGTGAATTATTCCAAGAACGGTATAGCATTCAAGCTCCGTATCCACAATTACACGCAATGCATAAAAATCGTAAATTTCATTAAAGCTCTTATTCTGTTCAAACATTTTGCGGTATATGCTGTAAACCGTCTTAACACGTCCATCAAGTGAAAATTTAACGCCGCATTCGGTAAGCTTATCCGCAATCTGCTGTCTTGCGCGTTCAATGAAATCTCTGTTCTGCCCGTACTTTTCCTCTATATGGTTTTCAATCTGCTCGTATCCGATAGGATCAAGATATTTTAAGGACAAAATCTCAAGCTCCTGCTTCATTCTCTGCATACCAAGACGATGAGCAAGCGGCGCATAAACCTGCATAGTTTCAAGCGCAGTCATTCTCCGTTTTGCCTCCGGTTTAGCGTCCAATGTACGCATATTATGAAGACGGTCACAAAGCTTAATGAAAATAACTCGGATGTCGCGCGACATTGCAAGAAACATTTTCCGAAGATTTTCAATGTGCTTTTCTTCTTTATCCTCAAATGGGATGTGAACAAGCTTAGTAAGTCCATCAACAAGCATTGAAACTTCTTCACCAAAGTCCGCACGTATCTGATCGAGATTCACCTTTGTACCACAGTCCTCAACAGTATCATGCAGGAGTGCAGCACAGATAGAATCTGTATCAAGACCAAGAGAAACAACGATTTCCGCAACGGCAATCGGATGATATATATATTTTTCTCCACTCACCCGAAATTGTCCTTCATGAAGTTCGTCTGCAAATAAATACGCCTTTTTTATTTTATCAATATTATACTTTTTACCTGTAGCGGAAATAGCCGTAAGCAGATTCTCTATATCCTTATACTCAGGTTCCATCTCTTCCGGTACAAATCCGGTATCTTTTACACTCAAACCTTATTCCTCGATTCTTAAGATAAAGCTGCGAATATAACTGTCGAAATAAAACATTGCTGTCATTACTTGAAAATTCATCTAACTTCCGATCCTGCCGAAGAAATCCTCGACAAAAGAGCCTGATAAATTTCAGATGTTTTCAGATCAACTTTGCTGTTCATATCGTTTAAAACAATCGGAAGCGAACCTCCAGCGGCGGTATAATCAGGAATATCGCTATATGAAACAATCCCGGTCTGCAGAAATATTGCCAGAATAAAACGAAGTTTGATATATGCCGTAACCGATTCCCCGGTCGTATGCTTCATCATTTTATAAAGATTAATTGGTTTTCCGTTCGTAAAATCAAGCTCACGCCTGATATATAAATATACATTTTTAAAGTCACTCCGAACAGGAAGTAAATCTTCTGAAATAGAAATGCCAGGGTTTTCTGCAAACTTTGAGTATTCCTCTATCATCACCTTACGTTCCATGACAGTCCGACGGCATACCCTAATATCCCGTACTATCAGCTGAACACTTCTTATACCGCGAAACTCATTTATATCAGGAGTAAACATCATATCGGCCATATCATCCCTGAACACCGAAAGCTCTGAAGGAGCCATACCAAACATAACTGCAGAAGCATTTATTCCATCGCACACAATCTGAAGGCGCGTATGCTTGCCTCCGCCCATTTCGGACAGTCCGGTTATCTTTGCACCGCGAAGCACAAAAACCGGGACTGGATTTGAAGTACCGTAAGGCTCAAGCATAGAAAGCTCTGAAACTGCATTCATTGAAAGCTCTGATAGCATAACCTCGGCGTCTGCCTCAATCGTCGGAGTCATAGATTCTGCCGTCAAATTTTTAAAAGCATACTCGTTAACAGCACGCCGGAAACTTTCAAGCTCGCTTCGCTTCAAAGAAAGCCCAGCAGCCATCTCATGACCGCCATATTTTATAAGATACTGTCCGCAGCTTGAAAGCGCATCCGCAAGATTCAGTTCTTTAACCGATCTGCATGAGCCCCTTCCGATATCGTCATCGGAGACTTCGCTTTCTGTATGCCCTCCATCAAAGGATATCAAAATTGAAGGTAGCCCATAACGCTCCGTTATACGCGACGCGGCTATTCCTATAACCCCATGATGCCAGTTTTCCGCTGAAATTACAATTACCCTATCATGGGAAAAGTCATGGGTGCGTTCTATAATTTCACACGCTTCTTCGATTATAGTATTCTCATATTCCTGGCGTTCGCGGTTTATTTCACACAGTATACCGGCAATCTCCTTTGCACGGCATTTATCCCTCGTTGTAAGCAGCTCCACTGCAACAGATGCATTGCGAATCCTTCCGGCTGCATTTATTCTCGGCGCAATAGTATACCCGATATATGTAGAATTAACTTTCCTCTTTTTTTGTTCCTGGTTCTGCTCCGATGTTTTTCCATTATTGCAGGAAGCAGCGCAAAGAGCAGCAAAACCTGCATTTCTTTCCTCTTCGATCAGCTTGAGACCAATGCTGACAATAAGCCTGTTTTCCCCGAATAGAGGCATCACATCGGCAATTGTTCCGACAGCGGCCAAATCTCCATAGTCGGCGCAAACCCGGTGGATATATTTTTCGTCAGGAAAAAATGTTTTCTCAAGCGCACAGACAAGCTTAAATGCCACTCCGACTCCGGCAAGCTCTTTAAAAGGATATCTGCTGTCAGGTCTGTGAGGGTTTACAACCGCGCAAGCCTTCGGAAGATCCGCCCCGCAGCAGTGATGGTCTGTCACGACTACATCGATACCAAGCGCGGAAGCATAATCAGTTTCAGCCACCGCGGTTATACCGGTATCAACCGTTATAATTAAAGACGAACCTGATTTTGATATCTCATCAATTGCCTCTATATTTACACCATACCCCTCAGTAAGCCGGTCTGGTATATAATAATTTACATCCGCTCCTTTTGATTTCAGGTAAAGAAAAAGCATTGACGTTGCTGTCACACCATCGACGTCATAATCTCCGTAAACAGTTATTTTTTCGTGCCTTTCAAGCGCAGACATAATCCGGCTGACAGCCATGTCCATATCCGTAAGCAAAAAAGGGTCGGGGAAGCATTCTTCATCGCGCTGCAAAAATGAACGTGCCTTTTCCGGAGTATCAAATCCCCTGCCGTAAAGCAGAGCTGCGGTGAGAGAGGATATACCAAGAGATTTTGATATTTCAGAAATTTCCGCAGCATGACTTGTCCTAACATCTTTTACAATCCATCTTTTGTTTAAGGACATACTATCCCTCCCTCCTGCTTTAATCACGAAATTTCGGTGAATAACGCTCAATTATCGCGGACGCGCACCGAAGTCCGTCCACCGCGGCGCTCATAATTCCCCCGGCGTAACCGGCGCCCTCTCCGCATGGATACAAATTATCTGCACCGCGTGCAGTCAAAGTCTCTCCGCGTAAAATACGGACAGGAGCTGATGTCCGGCTTTCTACTCCGGTAAGAACGGCATCCGGCATATTAAATCCGCGTATCTGCCTTGAAAAAAAGCCAAAACTATCTCTGAGCATTCGCACAGCACTGTCTCCGAGAACATCAGAAATCAAAACGGAGAGATCATACAGCCTTGTTTTCGGAGCAGCCGGCGTTCCGTTCATATATGTAGGCTGAACTCGTGCCGGTTCATTTTTACATATCCCTGCGAGAAAATCTCCCATTGTCTGAACAGGAGCACAATAATCACTTCCGCCGGCTTTGAAAGCTGACTGCTCAAATTTTCTCTGCAAAGCTATCTGCGCTTCCGGAGAACCAAGAGGATCGAGCGATACGGCAACTGCTGAATTGGCATTTTTCCCACTTCGAAGATAATTGCTCATACCGTTTACTACAAGGCCTCCCTCCTCTGAGGCAGCCGCTACAACTTCTCCGCCCGGACACATGCAGAAGGTATAAACTGCTCTGTTTCCGAACCGGCGACTAACATTATATTCAGCTGGAGGAAGCCTTTTATCTCCGGCATGTCTTCCATAAAGGGCAGCGTCAATATCCGACTGCAGATGCTCAACACGAACCCCCATTGAAAATGGCTTTGGAGAAAGCGTATAACCACAGCGAATGAGAGACATATATGTATCTCTTGCACTGTGTCCTATAGCGAGAACAACCGCCCCGCATGGAATATATCCATGATTTGTGGAAACATGGTCAACCGCATTTCCGCAATCAGGAAGCTTTTCAACCGTTACTCCGTATCTTATCTCGCCGCCATGACGGACAAGATATTTTTCAGCGTTTTTTACTACTATACGAAGATTTTCCGTTCCGATGTGCGGCTTTGCATTTGTCATAATATCCTCCGGAGCTCCGAGCTCACGGAAAATTTGCAGCACACGACGGCATCTTTTGTCTCCTATTCTCGTCGTCAGCTTTCCGTCCGAAAATGTTCCGGCTCCTCCTGCTCCAAACTGAATATTGGAACAGACATCAAGAACCCCTTCTCTGTAAAACTTTTCTACGTCGTCCTGACGTTTATCAATAGGCGCGCCGCGCTCAAGAACAAGCGGACGGTATCCGTATTCGGCAAGCATTAAAGATGCAAAAATCCCAGCTGGTCCAAATCCGACTACAACAGGACGCGCAGAAAGCGGCTCTTCTCCGGACACAACAGGCTCTTCATACTCATCTAAAACTTTAATCTCCCGTTCATCAACCGTCCCTGGAAGAACTGCATCTTCAGAAACACTGACCGCAACCGTATAAAAAAATTTTATATCATTATTATGCCTTGCGTCAACCGATTTTTTATATATAGCTGAAGAAAGGATGCAACTTTTGGAGAGATAAAGGCAGATCCGGTCTTCCGCAATCTTCAAAGCCTCACGCGGATCAGCCGTATACGGCAGACTTATTCCGCGAATCAGAACTTTTTTCGATTCAAAAGAAGTGCTGAACTCTGTCCCCATAAAAATCCTCCAAATTGCCCGGTATTCTGTCCGGATAGATTATAAGCCGAAAAAGCTGCAAAGCTAACTAATCCTTACCGGCATTGTATATTCACCAACCTCATAGACGACTCCGCCAAGAGTGTTATTTACCGCTATTTCAACCGGAACCGTAGATGTACCGCTTACAGCCCTGTCAAAATTGAGGCGTACCGTTGCGGTAATCGAATCCGCCGTTATATAAGTAAGAATAAAACTCGGACCCCGGAGTGTAACCGTGATAGATTTATTTTGAAGCTCATACTTAAGGCCATTTGGATTTTCAACGGTAAAATTATCTATGACAATACTTTTAAGCTCCGTCCCAATATGCTCAATGCTCACCGTAGCAGTCTGATCCGCCGATGACAGATAAACACCATCCGGAGGTACAATTTCATAAACTATACTGTCACTCTGAACATGCTTTTCATCAATTGTAGCTACCGAGAGCTCTGTGAGCCTATTCAGCACCGACGCTTCACCCTTTACCGTAATCTGAGAAGGCGTAATACTAATCTTAGAATTTGATGCATCAAGATATCCGTATTTGAATCCCACAGTCAGCGGCAGAGTTTTAGTAATATATACCGGTACGGACACCTGAACTGATGACGTCTGCAGCTTGAGATAAGGATTTGTAATCTCCTCGCCGTCCTTGCCGACAAGCACAATATTTCCTGTAACAGAAACCGAGCCGGAAAGATGTCCGAGATCGAGCGACACCTCCGCAGCTTCGACGGTCTTAAGCACGTCCTCAGGCCCGGACACCGTAATCTGACTTGCACTTGGAACTGCATCGCCAAGTTCATATCCATCGTCAAGCATATATGTGCTGTAACGAACTCTTACGGGAACGGAGACAGACGTCGTACTGTCCAAATATACAAAAACAGACGACAGGCTCTGCGAAACTATAGTTGTTCCGTCCGGAGCCGTTATATTTACTGCCACAGTATGTCGCCCCGATGTTGTAATATCCGAAACGTCTGCAGTGGCTTTAATATCATCAGCCGTAACCGAACGTATCGTCCCCTTTTTTCCTTCTAATACAACATCAACAGTATTATTGTATCCGGATATAACAGACAGGACTGTCTCCGGGGATTCAATCAGCTGAATCGGTATTCCGGAAACGGTAGTACTGCTTATCACCGTATCGTTCTCAGTTGCATATACCCAGATTCCAAATGCAATTACAACTGCTGCAACCCTTGCAAATATATTAAAAAATTTAGTATATCCAACGCTGTAATCACCGTTTTTCTGCTCTAAATGCTTTTTATAGTCGCTGTTTTTGTCGGATTCTTTTTTGTTACTGTCTCCGGCACCGGAAGCACTCTCATTTTGAGACGCACCGTCTTCATCTTTTTCGGTTGCTCTCCCAGTAAAGGCAAATAAATTCCGCCACGAAAATTTTCCATTCAATTTTCTCACAGCCTTTCATTCCCCTCTTTTTCTCGAACGGATTTTTTCAATCACCGTACTTCTTACACTGTCTGACGGCAAGTACTCGCCGAGAATATCTAAAAGCGAACTGTAATCAAGATTACGCCTGAGCTTACCCTCAAACGCCACTGAAATCGTTCCTGTCTCCTCTGAAACCACAATGACAACCGCATCGCTGTTTTCACTCATTCCGATTGCCGCGCGGTGTCTGGTGCCAAGATCCTTAATTATATCGTCATTCCCCGACAGCGGAAGAAAACAGCCGGCCGCGTATATACGAAAGTCCCGTATAATCATAGCGCCGTCATGAAGCGGCGCCTTATTGAAAAATATATTTTTGATAAGAAAAGTTGTTACATCGGCGTTTACTATTACGCCGCTGCTTACGATGTCGCCAAGCTTGGTTCCGCGTTCAATTACAATAAGAGCGCCGGTTTTATCTTTAGACATATCGCAGACAGCCTCACTTATTGCCTCTATTGTACTTTCTCTCGTTTCTCTGGTATGATCTCCGGTCATTCCTATAATATTCCTAATCGATCCTCCGCCAACCTTTTCGAGTGCGCTGCGTAGCTCCGGCTGAAACAGAATGACAAGCGCAATCAGTCCTATCTGGAATATATTTTTCATCAAAAAGCTTAATGCTACAAAACCAAACAGATTGCTTATCATCTGAAGAGCAAAAAGAAATACTACACCGAATGCAAGTTTTCCGGCACGTCTGTCCCGGAGAAACTTTAAAACATAGTAAATAATAATCGCCACAGCCGCAATATCAACTATATCCTTTATCTGAATAGACGAAATCAGACCCACAAAATTCCCGAACAGATCGCTGATTACATTCACCGGTATGACCATTCCTTTCCTCAGCAGAGACCGAATATATGGCTATCCAAAAGCTGTACCTCAGTCGCATCAACCATTCATTATATATTATCACATCGTGATAAAAATTACAATTACTTTTGTTCAATTTAAAGTTATTTTTTTGTTAAGATATACATTCAATACAATATCTTACCCATAGAGTCCGCCGGATGAATTTCTATCTCTCCCGCACAATATATAAATCCTGCAGTTAGAAATCCACACTGCAGGATTTATGAATCAATATATGGTAAAGTCGTTTAGAAAGCGATAGTACTGTCACACAAAAATATACGCATTCTGCCGGCTCAGAGCCTAACGCTTTAATAATCGCCGCTTTAATAATCGAGCCTTAAAAGTGGCATCTTAACTACCTATACCTTAACTGCCGACGCCATAACAATAACCTATTAACGCCCGGCGGACGTGATCTTATTAAGTATCTCGGTCATCACAAACGTAACAGCAGCTAAAACAATCAGGTAAACGGGATACAGCGCAAGCGTCGTATTTTCAGATATGATTCCAAACAATGGCGGCATGATGGTAGTTCCAAGATACGCACTTGCCATCTGAATTCCGATAATAGACTGAGAATTTCCGGAGCCAAAATTAGCAGGAGTTTCATGAATAACCGACGGATACACCGGTGCTGAGCCGAGCCCGGCAATTACAATACCGGCGCAGGAAACTGATGTCCATGAAACCGGTATAATCATAAGAATCAGCCCCAGAAATATAACCAAAAGACCGTATCTTATCATACGTCTATCCCCTAAACGGTCGGCTATAAAGCCTGATAAGAATCTCCCTGCTGTGATTCCTGCAAAATAAAGCGACGCAAGCATTGCTGCCGTCTCTTCATTAATACCATGACACGAGACAAAATAGCTGCTTGCCCATAATCCAGCGGTAGATTCTAAAGCGCAGTATGAAAAAAAAGCAAGCATAATCATTGGAACTCCGCGTATTTTAAGCGCGCGAATAAGTCCGACGGGCTTATCAGTTCCGTCATCGTCAGAATTAACATAAGTATTTTTCAAGTTTTCTTCAGCTCTTCTCCACAAAGGAAGACTAAGAAAAAGAATTGCGGTCAAAATAAACTGCGCGAAGGCAATTGTCCGATATCCTGACTGCCACCCCAGTCTGCTGCGAAGGCAAATTCCCATAATATAAGGGCCTGCAGAAGCTCCTATTCCCCAAAAACAATGCAGCCAACTCATATGACGTGAGGAATAATGCAGCGCAACATAGTTATTAAGAGCAGCATCTACTGCGCCTGCTCCCAGACCGTATGGAACTGCAAATATGCAAAGCATCCAAAATGTTCCGGACAGCGAAAAACCAACAAGTGCTGCAGCCGTCATAAATACGCTTGCCGCCGTTACCAGCCCTGTACCAAATCTTCTGTTCAGTCTGTCCGAAAGTAAGCTTGATACTACCGTTCCAATAGAAATAATCATTGAAACGATTCCCGCAAATGAAACCGACACCGCCATCTGCGGCTGCATTGACGGCCAAGCTGCCCCGAGAATAGCATCGGGAAGACCTAAACTAATAAATGCGGCGTATATCACCGCTAAAATCAGTGAATACATTTTATGCTCCAAAATACCGGTTATGAATTAAAAACCATAATAACTAAATATTCCGTCTATATACTCAACAGTGACAGAAAGACCTTTATAGTCGTTTCGGCGTGAATAATCACTGAAAAAAACAAGCGTAACCCACCGCCTTATAGAATAATGCTTAACAGGCTCAAAATCACGTAATAAAGATAAAAATTTCCCGCATAATTATACGGAGCTGCATAGAAGCTGCTCCGTACAAAATATATTCGGGTAACTTAGAAATTACTCTTTAAAACCAAGAATACCGCTATCAAGCACTATCTTCATCCACTGATCTGCAATAATGCCATGCCCTGCCTCGGTCGGATGAACACCATCCCATATCCAATAGCTGGGTTCGCGTATCTGACACATCTCTTCAAATTTATCTGCAAGCGGAACATACAATGTATGATAGTCATCTGAAATTCTGTGAAGAGCTTCAATTTCTTCACGAACCATTTTATACCTCGCCTTATAGATATCCTCTTCAAGCTTTACAGGAAGTATAAACGGCTCGCACACAATCAGCTTTGTCTCCGGATTATGCTCAAGAACCTCGTCAAGAAGCTGTCTGTAAATTTCTTCGAACTCCTGCGTATGTTCCGGATCATCCTTCCAAAGCCAATAGTCATTCATACCGGCAAGTATGCTGAAAACGTCCGGATGTTCAGCAAAAATATCCTCCTCACGGCGATCATAAATCTGTTCGATATTATCGCCTGATACACCCCGGTTTATAAAGGAGATATGCTTGTCCGCATATTTAAGTCCCATTATCCCTGCGATTATGTATATAAAAGTATGACCAATCTGATGATTAAGGTCATCCCGCGCTATCGGATCCTTGTATCTGTTTCCGTCTGAGATGGAATCTCCCTGAAACAAAATAACTGTATTTTCCTTCCTGTTTTCCATTACAATTACCATTCCTTTTGAATATAATCAAAGTTTTTGTCTATTTCATCTTTCATGAAATTCCGGTATCTGCGACCGGCAAGGCGCTAAACTTTCCTTTGTCCGCCGGACACAGTGTGAAAAAATTTTCTTTAAGGACTTGCAGCTTAAATATTGAAGTTACTCAATCTGCTAAAATCTTTTCTATAACCCATCCTCTGTCAAGCATATCTATCGCATCCATAAGCCACTCAGAGTACTGAGTTTTGGAGTAACTTACCGGATTTGCCTGGTATTCCGAAAACAACATACGCGCAAGATACATTTCATTGCGGGCGAGAGCAACAGGATGCGGATGAATCGACTCCCACAGCTTGTAAGCCTCGCATGCAAACGACAAGTCGTAGACGGAGCCATCTTTCTTCCTTGCAGGAAGTATATCACGCGGACGGCTATGCGTATCAAAACACTTGCCGTCGCAGGCGAGCTCTGTGAAGCGGTCTATATACTTTCTGACAACAGGAGCAGCCTCCTTACCGTAGAAATGTACAAGCGCATTGTCAATTCTTTCGCTGTATTCATCTGCGGTCATACTCGGACGCTTAAGAAGTGCCTGCGCAAGAGCCAAACGAACATCACTGAATTCAAGCTCAGACTGCATACGGTCAAACTGCAAAAGAACACCGTCAACACCGATCTCACTGTAAAATGCGACATTTTGTCTCATAATATCAAAGTTGGGGAACGTCGCAGGAAAATAATAATAATCCGAGGTAAAATCTATCACAAACAAACTCCCGCAAAGCTTTCTCCATGCGCGAAGTTTTTTAGCAAATGCAGAATTCCGATCGCACGAATCTTCGGAAACAGGATGTGATGAGCACAGTGTACGATCTGCAACGATGACGCGGACATTATCGCCGAGATAATTTTTAGGAGGCTCTAACGTAACTGAAGTCGCCGCAATTGTCAGATATGCCCCCGGATCTACAGCCGCCAGTCTTTTGGCCGCCTCACGGACAAGCTCAAAATACGCTCCGCATATTGTTCCCTCTCTCTCAGCGGCAGCAGTACATGCAGGACACTTGCAGAAAGCATATGTTTTTTCTCCGGTTTCGTCCTCATGATGATGACAATATTCACAGTGACATTCTCCCGTCGAATTCCATATGAGTCTCTGCTCGGCAACAGCCTGTCTGATCAAAGATTCATGATAATCACCGCTGTTAAGACACGGAACGGGATTTTCATTATAACGGTAAGCTGTATGACGGAGCATCTGCTCATAGTATGTATCACCGCACACCGCAAACGGAAACGCTCCGTCCGGCTCCACTTTCATAAGAGGAACAGCCGCAGGGCTTCCGTCAAAAGAATACTCAAATTTTTCCGGAAGAGAAATCGTTTCCATCTTTTCAGGCTCTCCTCCGCTTCGCGCGTCATAACCTATAAATGATGAGATAAAGTAGGCCATTGCGTTCCATAGACCGCGTGCATTTCCTGCTCTGATTTCTGCTTTACCGTCAGATATTATAATAGAAAAAGCGTCTCCGGAAAGTGTCATCGACGAATCCGCGCCGTCTCCTGTTACAGCAATAAAAATTTCTGTCACACCGTCTTTTCTTGCATCCGGCGACTTGATCTCGATATCACATTCTGTAGCGGTTTTTATAACCTCTGCAAGAGCTGTAGCAGCTTCAAATGCATTGCTCGGATCTCTTTCTGCTCCGGTAACACAAATAATTTCCGACACAGCTATCTTATCTTTCACAAGGTAATTCTTATTCACAAAAAATCATTCCTTTCAAAACCGGCTAAGTTTACAGCAGAACAATACAAACCTGCTTTTAGGTATCCTCCGGCAAAATAAATACAGCACATAAAGCTGAACTTTAAGGCTTGTCCTTTATACTTTATTTTTTTATTTTTTTAGTTGCATTTTCAAAACTCAGTTGAAAACACAAATACAAAAACAAAGCGGCACGAAGCGGTTATACGGATTACCGCATAACCGCAGATTCCGTGCCAAATATCAACTAAAGTTTTATACCGCTATCAAAAATCCTTAAAACGATCTGTCACGGTAAAAATCAACCATTGCGTCAAGGTTTGTCTGAGCTGCATCATAGCTTGCTTCAACTCTTGATACAAAATTGAAAGCATAACCATACTTAAGCTCATAAGCCATCAAAAGATCACCGCGCCAATTGCCAAGGAAAGACCAGTCAAATGAGAGCGTATCTTTTATAATGTTAAAGCACTTTCTCGCATCTTGGTCGCGTGCAACCTTACTCTGAAATACGACTTCATTTAAGTTGTAATCAAGTGTATCAACAGAATATGCACTCATAACCTCAAGACAGGTGATCGCAAAGTCAGGATCCGTACAGGTTTTCGGAATTACATATGCCGTAAACCATGCAGGATTTGCTGCTGATGTATAGTTCTCCTGTGCCTCGTTATACTTTGCATTCGGAAGAACCCCGCAGTAGTCCTCCATTCCGCGGAGAGAAAAAGAACTGCCAAGCATTACATATCCAAATGCGAGCTGACTATTTTCAAAGAGCGTCATATAGTCTTCGCGTCCGGTAACTCCTTCATAATACATATAGTCTGTATTTATAATATTCTGGAAGAAGTACTCAACCTTTTGAACATGATCCTCGTCCTTGCAAAAAAGAACAGGATATCCTTCATCTCCGATTTTTGAAACAGCGGTATCAAGACCGGTAATATTATCATAAAGCGTCATTCCGCCTGAACCAACACCCCAGCAGTCGTTTTCATCATATTCGCCGTCACCGTTGAGATCCTGAGTACAAGCCATAGCGCTCGCCATCATATTCTCGATTGTCCATGTACCGTCAAATACCTGCTGATACGGACTTTCGCAATTATAACGGTCAAGAATATCCTGGTTGAATACCATCATTCGGTTTGAGCAGTCATCCCAAATGTTAATCGCTCCGGCAATAGTATAAATCTGATTGTCAAAAAGAGTACACTGCTTAACAAAGGTCTGATTCCACCACGGATGAGATTCATCAAACGAGGAATAATCCATGAGGTTGAGAACAGCATCGTTCTGCGCGCAGTTCATTCCCTCCATAAGCGACAGAAGGGCTGCGTCATAATCATCTGTGCCAGCGTCCTTATCCATATTGATTTTATCAGCAATCTCCTCAGACGTTTTGCCCCATACAGGAGTTATCTCTATACCGAGAAGCTCCTGTGTTGAACGGTTACGCTCAAATATTGACTTCTGGAACACATCAGATCCGGCATCTTCAAACCAAACTTCGTTTGCACTTTCACCTATCTGATTATATCCGTGCGAACCCGGTTCAAGCGCATAAACACGAAACTTTCTTCCCGAATAATCTGACTTTCTCGCCCCGTATAACTCTTCAGCAAGCTTTTGTGATTCGGTCAGCTCTGTCTCCGAATTGCTGCTGCCTGTCTGCGTTCCGTCCTGCGGCTTGTTTTCTTCCTTTCCTCCGCACGAAAATAACATTGCAGCCGACATGGTTGAAACAAGCAGCAAAGAAACTATTTTTATTATATTCTTATCTTTTCTCATTAAAGCAATAATCTCCTTTTTTAGGCAAATACATTATCTCCATTTGTCAAACTGGTCAATCATGCTGTCAAGACCTGCCTGCGCTGCATCAATCGTAGCTGCAAGGCGCGATGCAAGAGTAAACGACATACCCTGCTTTAAATCAAAGCATACTGTAAGTCCGCTTGTCCAGTCACCCAAATCTGCCCAGTCAACTGATATTGTCTCTTTTACGATTTCAAGAACCTCTCTTGAATCGTTATCACGTGTAAGTTTTGATTCAAACAATATATCATGCAGACTGTAATCAAGAGTATTTACAGAGTAACCGCTCATTGTCTCCAGACATGTAACAACCATATCAGGATCAGTACAGTTCTTAGGAAGCACATAAGAAGTACAGAAAGCAGTATTGCTTGTAGAAGTATAGGAAGACTGTTCTGCATTATATTTAGGCATCGGAAGAATTCCGTAATCATCTTCCATAGAACGAAGAGAAAACGGGTGGGTTAGATTTGTTATAGCAAATCCTATCTGTCCTCTTTCAAACATGTCTTCATACGAATCTTCCCCGTTTGTACCTTGATTATAAAGACAATCTGAGTTTGTAACATTTTCAAACCAATAGCTGCATTTTTCAATGTTTTCTTCAGTATTTGCAATAATCTCCGGAACGCCGTCGCTGCCCATACGCGCGATGCCACTCTCAAAGCCTTCAAGCGCAGAAACTATACCGCTTCCGTATGTACCGATACCCCAGCTGTCGTTTTCATCATAATCGGCATCACCGTTAAGATCCTGTGTTACCGCTTTTGCACGTGTCATAAGAGCTTCGACAGTCCATGTTCCATCGAATACCTCCTGATACGGAACCGTACAGTTATTTTTCTCAAGAAGATTTTTATTAAAGAGCATTACACCTGTTGCACAGTCATCCCATATGTTCAGGGCGCCTGCTACTGCATATACATCCTCGCCGAAAAATGTACAGTCCTCCAATAACCTCTGATTCCACCACTCATGAGAGGAATCAAATGAACTGACGTCATTAAAGTTAATCGTATTTCCGTTCTGAGCGGCTGTCATAGCATTTCCAATCGAGAGAAACGCCGCGTCATAATCGTCTACACCTGCACTTACATCCTGATTGATTCTTTCCAAGATATCTCCGGAACTTGCTCCCCATACAGGAGAAATCTCTACATCAATTAATTCCTCTGTTTTCCGGTTGCGCTCATATACACTTTTCTGAAGAACATCAGAACCGGCATCTTCAAACCACACCTCATTCGCAGTATCACTTATAGAAGTATACCATGTGCTGCCTGCCTGAAGAGCAAAAATGCGAACCTTCTGTCCGTTATAATTCCTGTCTCCGTAAAGACTTTCGACAAGGACATCAGCATCATTTTTGTCTTCATCTTTTCCGGATGTCGTCACAGCCGAATCAGTCTCTTTCTCCTTTCCTGACTCTTCATCCGAACACGAAGCAAAAGCCGTAACCGACATCATTGCAGCAAGTCCGAAACAGATCAGTTTAGTCAATTTTCGATTTGTCATTAATATGACCTTCCTTTCTGCTCATTATATTTATTATTCGGAATTATCTGTGTCAAAAATCGTATCAACGCAGCCGCGCATAAAATTCACAGAAAACTCCACTGAGCGAATACACCGTTCTTCACTTAAAACGGTGAATTTATAGAATCACACTATGGTGAAAGCTATCAATATCATTGTATAACCGTCTTTTATCGCTTATCTGTCAGAAATCCGTCTGAAGTTTTCAATCATTGCATCGAGCCGGGCGTTCGCCGACTCATATTCAGCCTCAATTTTAGAAGCCAAGGTAAAAGGCCATCCACTTTTTATATCATATATTCCGACAAGATTTCCTCTCCAGTCTCCCACATACGACCAATCAAACGATATTGTACCCTTTAAAATTTCAAGTACCTCGCGAGACTCTTTATCTCTTGTAAGCTTTGTTTCGAAAAGAATTTCATGTAGATTTTTGTCAAGAGTCCCGACCGAATATGCGCTCATCGTCTCAAGGCAAACTGCAGCCATCTCAGGATCAGTGCAGTTTTTCGGTATGCCGTAAACTGTATACATAGAACCGTTCACCGAACCGGCATAGTTTTCCTGCTGCTCATTGTATTTTGCAAGAGGAAGAACTCCGTATTCGTCTTCCATATTCCGAAGCGTGAACAAAGTCGCAAGATTTGCATACATCATTCCGGACTGCCCTTTTTCAAACAGCTCCGCATATGAAGTTTCTCCGGCAATTCCTTCTTCATAGAGTGCATCACTGTTCATAACCGTTTCAAAATATGCCTGAACCTTATTAATATGGTCTGCGGTGTTGCAGATAATTTCCGGAACTCCCTCGGACGTCATATGTGTAATCGTAGTATCAAGACCGAACATTCCGTTGTAAAGCAAAATGCCGATACCGGAGCATCCCCACCCGTCAGAATCATCAAATTCTCCGTCTCCGTTGAGATCCAGCGTACACGTCTTCATTGTAGCACGCTGATTTTCTATTGTCCATGTTCCGTCAAAAACCTGCTGATAAGGATCAGCACAGTTATATGAATCAAGATAGTCTTTATTAAATACTATAATGTTATTCGAGCAATCGTCCCATATATTTATAGCGCCAGCAATAACATAGAGATCTGTTCCAAAAAGCGTTATGTTATCTACAAAGCTTTTATTCCACCATGTATGGCCAGAATCAAATGACTGTATATCATTCAGATTGAGCAGATATCCGTTAGACGCCGACGTCATCAGCTCTGCCAGACTTGTCATCGCCGCGTCAAAATCATCCTGAGCAGTCAGAGCGGCAGCGTCAACCATTTCACGCGTCGCATCTGCGGCTCCGCCCCAAACCGGCGTTATTTCGACATTTAGAAGCTCTTGAGTTTTCCTGTTGCGCTCATAAATTGACCTTTCAAGAACATCAGAAGAATTTTCCTCAAACCACACTTCGTTGGCGGTATCGCTTATATTACCATACCACAAATTCCCTGCTTCAATAGCGAGAATCCGAAACTTTGCGCCCTTAAAATCATAGTCTCCGTAAAGGGTCTCAGCAAGTAAAGCTTCTGTATCTTCGGAGTCATCGGTTAAAGAGATTTCTCCTGCAGCAGTATTAGAAGAGGTTTCTTTTGGTGTATCACCTGAATCACATGAGGTAAAAAGAGAAATGAGCATTACTGATACAAGCAAGATAGCAAGCTTTCTTCCGGAAATATCAGCGATGAATCCTGTTTTCATAAAAACACCCCATATCTATATATCGGAATATACAAAATCCTTTTTATATATTACTGTATTTCCAATTCGTCAACTCCCGGAAAATCGGGAAACGGAGCGGTTGGCAATGTCTGATACCAATATGCCACAGTCATAAAATCATCCAGTCGAGAAAAATACGTTCCGTCTCTGCGCCGGCCAAGATCCTGCAAAGTTACCTTTAAAGTACGGTCAAAGCGAACCGGATCTGGAATATGCCAGCGATACATCTGAAACCGCTGCTGTGATTTGAACATATCTTTTCCGTTTTTTATAACCTGAAACATCCCGGCATTATGCCCCGAATATGTTATGTATTTTCCTCCGGATTCCCAGTTATGCGCACCAAGAAAATAATTGTCAAGTCCAGTACCGCATACCGTAGGATATTCTGTGTCGCCGTCTATATAAAATTTAACCTCGCCCTCGCCCCACCAGCCTCCGTGGGAATTGGTTCCGACAGCGAGCGAAGTCCCGACATACTGTCCTTTTCCTTCAATTCCGTCCAGCACAGTATATTCCTCCAAAAGACCAAGCGGTCTGCGCTGGCGGTACTGGGCGTGAAAATACGCACAGTTCTCCGGTACTCCGGTAAGAGTGTAATTAATCTGATAATAGAAAAGCTGAGGTCCATCTGAAAGATTTTCTACTGTAACACGGCAATGTTTTTTAAATGGCATCTCCCAATAGCAGCTCAGCCCATCGCGCGGAGCAACCATACACATAGAAGAACTCATCGTAGGATACTCTCCGGTAGAGTAATTATTACATTCACAATATATATGAGCGAAAAAGGCCGGAAGCGGAGTCTCCACCGACGGATTTTTCTGACCGTCCCAATATATACGAAAAATCAAATTGTGTCTTACATATCCTGCGAACCACATGCTTTGAACAGCACCCGGCCCTTCAATATCTGCAATTGTGATTTCAGTATTTACCGGAAGAATTATACTTGGAGACACCTTCCATCCTACACCAAGTTCACGCGCGGCATTAGCTCCGGTTGTCAATCCGGCAGAAGGATCCTCCCGAGCGCCTCCTCCCACAGAACCGTCTTTATTTTCCGCACTAATTGAACGCGATTTTGCATTTGAAAGTCTGCTAAGCGTTCCGATATTCATCCCGAGTCCATTATACATTCCTATGACCATTCCTTTTGTACATACCCAAAGTTTTGTACGGTTACATCTCCTATGAAATTCCGGTCTCGTCGTCCGGCAAGGCACAAAACTTTGCTGTGTTCCAAGGACACAATATGAAAAAATTTTATTTCAGCCTTCAACTTCCATTATATTTCAGGTCGGCATTGCTCATCAGATGATTTCAAGCTCACGCTCAGACGGAAGCTTCGGAAACGGTTCCGTCGGAAGTGTCTGATACCAATATGCCACCGTCATAAAATCGTCGCGTCTTGGAAGATATCTCCCCTCACTTCTCCAGCCGAGATCCTGTACTGTAACTTTTAAACTGCGGTCAAACCGGATTGGGTCCGGAACATGCCAGCGATATAACTGGAATCTCTGCTGCGATGCATAAACGTCCTCACACCTGTCAACCTGATACATTCCGGCATAGTAACCAGAATAAGGAACATATCTTCCTTCTGATTCCCATCCCCATGCACCGAGAAAATAGTCCTCAATTCCGGTTCCGCATATAGTTGGAAATTCTCCGTCATCATCCATATAAAACTTCATTTCACCTTCGCCCCACCAGCCGTTCGCACCGTTCAGTCCAACTGCCATTGAGGTACCGACATACTGTCCTTTTCCCTTCACACCGTCAAGAATAACAAATTCCTCCATATAACCGACCGGCCTGCGCTGGCGGTACTGAGCATGAAAATACGCGCAGTCATCCGGAATTTCAGTCAAAGTATAGTTTATCTGATAATAGAAAGTCTTATCTTTCGTTGACAAATTCTCTATAGTAATACGGCAGTGCTTATGAAACGGCATCTCCCAATAGCAACTGAATCCCCGTTTCGGAGCAACCATAACAAGCGCTGAATCAAGCGTCGGATATCTCCCGTTGCAGTTGCTTTCTGAACAGTAAGCATGCGCAAAAAAGGCAGGCAGCGGAGCCTCAACAGAAGGATTCTCCTGTCCATCCCAATAAATACGAATTATTAGATCATAGTTCAATTCTCCTGCACACCATATACTCTGAATTGCACCCGGCCCTTCTATATCCGCAATAGTAAATATCACTCCGGGCTGAATCCAAATCGAAGGAGACACTTTCCACCCGCGGCCAAGCTCTTTTGCCGCACCGGCTCCGGTATATTTATTGTCTGACGGAACCGCTTTAGCTCCTCCTCCGCATTCTCCGGTAAAGTTTTCAGCTGAAATTGATCTTGTTTTAGCATTCGAAAGCCTCGAGAGGCTTCCTGCATTCATTCCAAGTCCGTTAAACATAGCATCTCAAAAGATTCCCTTCCATAAAATAAATCATCAGATCCGCACGGCAAAGCATTACAAAAAATAATTTAAGTATGTAACAAAAACAGATTACCATGGCTTCTTTACAAATCCGTTCAGAACAACGCTAAGAGCAAGTTTAAAAATAATTATTTCATTTAAATATGCTGATATACGAAAATGAATATAAAAAACTATAATTCATACTATCACTATAAATACCTTTTTTCTATTATTTTTATAGAACAATAATAGAACGATTTTCATATATAATTTTAATATATAGTATTGACTTTCTATTTTAAAACATTAATTTATTCAGTATGCTATTGTTGACAAACGTAATTAATCATGCTATAATAACGCTAATTATTTTTAATGTTTTATATTTATATATGATACATTCTATTCGTGTATATATTTTTATGAATCATACAGTTTAAGATTTTATATTCAATAATTCGTAAAAATCATACACGTTCATCTATACATGTTACCCTCAACTTTTAATTCAGAGATCATATGTTACCGTTTTAATAACGAATAAAATAGATTTACTATATCCGTATAAAGTATTTATATTCACAGAAAGGAACTGTAATGAATATGACAGCAAAAGAAAGTATGGGAATTTCCCCCTTTCCGGAAACTCTCATTATGAAATATAATAAACCTGCCGAATCATGGATACATGGACTGCCGATAGGAAACGGGCATATTGCCGCTTTGATCTGCGGTTCCGGACCGGAAAAGGAACGGCTTGCTCTCAATCAGGAATGGCTTTATAAAGGTATATATAAAGACCGTGAACCAGATGAAGTACCACGCGAATCTCTCGCAAAAGTAAGAAAACTGCTGTTTAACCATGAATATGAAAAAGCAACAAATTATGTGACCGAGCTTGCCGATTTCCGCAATCCAACAATTACAGAAAAAAACACACTTCTTATAGACCCGTACCAACCGGCCGGTGATTTGACCATCACGGAGATTGACAGTCTCGGAAACATCCTGAAAGAAAGCAGAGACTATGTACGTCAGCTGGATCTAAGCAAAGCAGTTGCTTCAGTCTCACGTATCTCGGGCGGTATAAATATAAAACGGGAATTTTTTGCATCCCAGGGAAGCTTAAGAAATATCTGCATAAGGCTCAGCGCCAGCAAGCCTATCTGCTGGAAGCTACAGCTATCCCGTATCGAGGATAAAGATTGCAGGATCTCCGCATTCTCCGAAAGCAGCGAAAAACGCATCGTACTGCATGGTGAATTTGCCGGCGACAGTCACTTTACTATAGCCGTACATATCGCTTCAACAGACGGTACCCCGGAATTTGATAAAAATTCTGCCGAGGTATTTATTAAAAATGCAAAAACTGTAACCGCTTTTTTAGCAATCGGCGCATCCGACAAATCGAACAGTCCAGACACCGAAGCATATAATTACGAAACATGCGACTTTGAAACCGTTTTTAAAGAGCATGTTAAACTATACGGCGAATCTTTCAATAATTGTCATGTCGACATTCGCTGTAAAAACGGCACTGACGAAAAGCCAGAAAAAATTTTTACCGATGAGCTGCTTCGGGA
The DNA here is from genome assembly GCA_902462015.1 of uncultured Eubacteriales bacterium. Lineage (GTDB taxonomy): Bacteria > Bacillota > Clostridia > Oscillospirales > CAG-272 > UMGS911. The sequence goes on from CABPZV010000004.1 coordinate 28,128, forward strand.
ATATAAAAAAGGAAAATATGAAGATATAATTCCTATTCTCTATTTCAATTACGGCAGATATCTTCTTATATCGTCCTCAGGAGACCTCCCGGCAAATTTACAGGGAAAGTGGAACACTCAGCTGCTTCCGCCGTGGAACTGCGACTTTCACTGCGACATCAATCTGCAAATGAATTACTGGATGGCGGAGAAAGTCGGTTTATCAAAATATGCTGATTCACTGTTCAATTTCTGTGAGGGATTAATTGAAGAGGGAAAAAAAGCTGCATACCGACATTTTGGATGCCACGGAGTACTTTTTCCTTTGGTTGCAGACTGCCATAACCGGTCGGTTGTGTCTCCATGCGGATGTGAAATATTTGTAGGAATAGCTGCATGGCTTGCTACGCACTACTGGATGCACTGGGAATTTTCAATGGACCGCGATTTCCTTATAAACCGAGCATATCCGTTTTTTAAACTTATTGCAGAGTTTTATGAGGATTTTCTTTGCGAGGATCCCGATGGAAATCTTCAGATAGCTCCATCGCAGTCTCCGGAAAACAACTTTGTAGAATCCGGAAACGCACCGTCTGTTTCCGTATGTGTTTCATCGGCTATAGACATTCAGCTTTGCCAGGCTGTATTTGACTGGGTAATTTATATATCCGACACCTTTGGAGTTGATCGAAAAGCATGTGAAAAATGGATTGAAATCCGAAAAAAACTTCCTCAACTCCGCATAGGAAATAACGGAGAACTGCTTGAATGGTCAGACGAGCTTACTGAAAGAGACCCCGGTCACCGTCATTTCTCACACCTTATAGGAGTATATCCGATCGATATAATAACAGAAGATAATATGCCGGAAATCTTTAATGCCTGCAAAGTTTCACTTGAACGCCGTCTGAGAAACGGAGGCGGTCATACCGGATGGAGCAGAGCGTGGACAGCCGGTTTATACGCAAGATTCGGAGACGGTGAATCTGCAAATGAACACATCCGAGCGCTTATATGCGACTTTGCAACAGTATCACTTCTTGATATACACGACCCGAGTATATTTCAAATTGACGGCAACTTCGGCGGTACTGCCGCTATTGCTGAAATGCTGATGCAAAGCTACAACAATGTTATCAAGCCGCTTGCAGCGTGTCCAGAAAACTGGAAAGACGGTCATGTGGAAGGTTTCCGCTGCCGCGGAGGCTTTACAATTGACTTCGATTGGTCTGACGGAAAGCTTACCCGTGCGTTTGTAACTTCGAATTGCGGAGGTCTTTGCTCAATAGCATTGAAAGAAATGCAGGAATGTAAAATTTCATCGGGATCGTTTAAAATTGATTACACAATAGATGAAAATATAACGCTCAGTTTCCAAACATTCGCCGGACAAAAATATCTGATAGAATTTTTATAATATATTTGGACGACACGGCCAATATTAAACATCAGCTAAAAGAAAGGTTTATAAAAATGAAAAGTATATCAATCTATAAAGAACCTGTAGTTATAAACGGACTTCTTTCAAATTATCACAAAGGACATATGTGGAAAGTTCCTGAGGAGCTCTTCGGAAAAGTCAGCGATTTTATTGATATAATGGGAATAAGGGCAACCGGAGGGCGTATCCGCTTCCGTACTAATACAAAAAAATTATGGGTCAAGTCTATTCTTCAATCATGTACTGCCGATGTAAATTTCCCAATTATCGGAACAGCTTCCTGCGATGTTCTGAGAGGACGTGGCATCGAAGCAGAATACGTCGGATACGTTGTCCCGCGTGAATTCGGAGTCCTTACGGCGGAACGCGAAATAAAGCTTCCGGGAACAATGGAAGATATTACAATATACATGCCAAGAAATGAGGCAGTTGAAGATATTCAAATCGCTATTGACGATGATGCGGAAATTCTTCCTCCAACACCTTATACATTTGAAGATCCTGTACTTTATTACGGCTCTTCTGTTACAGAGGGATGCAGCGCCACGCATCCTTCATGTAACTTTGTTGCGTACACCTCAAGATGGGTAGATGCTGACTTTGTGAATTTTGGGTTCTCAGGCTCAGCTTTCGGAGAACCTGAAATGGCAAAATTCATCGCAAAGCAAAAGATGTCCGCTTTTGTTTTTGATTATGACCATAACGCAGATTCCGCAGAACATCTTCGTAAAACACATGAACCTTTCTTTAAAATTGTGCGTGAAGCGCAGCCTGATCTTCCCATTATTATGCAATCAAAAGCTGATGACGACTATAAGGACGAGATGATGGAGCGCCGTGATATAATACTACAGACTTATAGAAACGCTATTGCAAACGGAGACAAAAACGTGTATTTTATAGATGGCAGCGAAACTTACGGTATCGTTGGACGGTTTTCATGCACAATTGATATGTTACATCCCAATGATATTGGATTTCGTCTCATGTCCGAGCGTCTTTACCCGGTTCTCAGAGAAGCTCTTGAAAAAAGGTACGGTAAAAAACTAACAATATAAAAATCATTACAGAAAACTAATTCTGCTTTACAATTTGCTTATTTGTAAATGAAAACAGCTGCGCAATGCAGCTGTTTTTTCTATACAAACTATAAAAACACTCCTTCATTATCTGGCTCTATTAACTGTACAGATATGAAAGAGTGTTTTCTAATCCAGTAAATACATCTGCAAAAAGCAATTCATTTAAAACCGGCTCAAATTTTTAAAGGTACCTGTTTATATTACTGTTATGTATTTAAGATGTACTTATTATACTACTATACACGGCATATTTCACGCAATCATTTTTTTAGACACATTTTTTATTTGTTGTAATATGTGTCCCTTAATTCACATGAAATTCACCTGCGTTTTTTTATTGCAATAAAGCACGCTGCTGCGATAATCGAAGTAGCTGCTACAGCAATTCCGACGTCTCCGGTCTGAACTGCACCGTTTGACGTGCCGGAGCCGATTGTTGAACCGCTGGTTCCACCATTATTAGAAGCCCCGTTGTTTGCTGCTCCTCCGTTTGTGACGTTATTTGTGCCGCTTCCTGTTCCGCCGTTATTCACAACGTTGTTTCCGGGACCTGCATTTTCCTCAGGCTGAACTGTAGGTACATTTGTAGAAAGAACAATTTTTTGATCGGGTTTTCCATCTACAGAATTAAGGCAGTCCGAAAGCACCATAAAATCTGCAAGATTATAGCCCTCTACCTCTTCTCCGTCGGCTAAACGCGCCTGGTCTAATCCATATGGAGAGTTAGCACCTGCATCTATAATGCTGATGCCATACTTAAAGTTTCCATTGTCTTTAAGAACTTTAGATTTTTGAGCTTCACTTACCGGAATACACATTTCAACTATATAACTTCCTGCATCTCCGGTTGTTGCAAAATAGCCTGCCTGTCTGTTAGCGTCATGGTTCGACCAGCTTGCAAGATCGCACCATACCTGTTCTCCGTAATTGTCCTCCCTATACACAGTAACATAACGTCCTGCACGGTCAGCACGAACAGTAAATGTCATGCCCTTTTGAGCTAAGTACACAGATACTCCGTCCTGAAGCCATGGTCCCCAGTTTATAGTATCTTCACATGCCATTGCATAATGAGCGTCATCAATTACTCCGACATCGGTATCAATAACCCTCACAGCAATATAGATATTATTGTCATCCCACAAAAAGTACGAAGTTGCTTGACAATCCCAGTCATATGCAGTATTGTAACCAATACTTCCTTCTACCTTATTTCCATTAGCATCCAACTGCAAATCGGTAAACTCAAATTTTCCATTACCCCAATAATGATCACTGTCTCTGTCTGAAGGCCATTCGTGTTCAATATAGAATGATTCCATATAAGCAGCATCAATTTTTCCGTCAATTACCGGCGTGTACTTTAAAGCATTTTCATTATAATTAGCAGCGCTTACCGGAATTGAGGCAATTGTCATTGCCGCTACTGTTGCTGCGGCAACCGTCAAACCCATTTTTTTCATTTTTATACGTTCCTTTCGTAAACTAAATATTTTATCCGACATGCGGGACTTCGGAAATATCGGTATATTCAGCCATATAAACCAACAATTATTACTGTAAATTTCATCAGAGTTTCTTTTCTTTACTATTACAGCATCGTTTATATCGCCGCATAATATAAATAGCTCCGATAATATCATGCTATATGTATATGCAATCTCATCCAAAAATGTACTTCCGAATGAAATTTTACCCGACCCGTCTGTTTTACAGACAGATCGGGTAAT